>NZ_CALJLR010000013.1:0-59827 GCF_937982575.1 uncultured Arcobacter sp.
TTCTGGTCCAATTCCGTCACCTTTTATTACTGAAATATTATATGTCTTCATTATTTACCTTTACTTTATTAAAATGCTGATTGAACAACGCCACCATCAACTCTTAATAGTGCACCATTTGTTGCACTAGACAGGCTACTTGCTGTGTAGACAATCATATTTGCACTTTCTTCAACTTCTGCAAATCTTTTAATTAATGATGACGGTCGGACATTTTTAAAAAACTCTTTTTCTATTTCGCCTGCTGACTGATTTGTTTGTTTTCCTAATTCACCCATAAACTTCATAACTCCTTCAGATTTTGAGGGACCTACAATTATTGAATTAGATGTAACATTTGTTCCTTTGGTTAATTCTGCAATTCCTCTAGAAACTGAAATCTGTGCAGTTTTTGTCATGCCATAATGAATCATTTCTTTTGGTATTTGAATAGCAGATTCACTTGATATAAATATTATTCTTCCCCAATTTTGTTCAATCATATTTGATAAATAATGTTGAGATAATCTTACTCCACTCATTACATTTACATTAAACATATGAAGCCATTCTTTTTCAGAAATATCTTCAAAATTTTTTGGCTCAAATATTCCAAGATTATTTATTAATATGTCTAAATGGGGTATTTGAGATATTAAATAATTACAGCCTTCATTATCCTTTAAATCAGCTACGTATCCTTCAATAGTAAGACTAGGGAATTTATCTCTTAATAATTGAAGAGCTGTACTTAATTTTTTATGATCTTTTCCATTAATAATAACATTTACATCTTCTTCACAAAGTTTTAGTGCTGTAGCAAAACCTATCCCTTGCGTTGAGCCTGTAATTAATGCAGTTTTATTCTTTATTTTTAAATCCATTTTATAACCTCTAATATTTTTATTATTTATATTAGTGAAAATAAATCGTATTAAAATCGCATTTTAAAACTTGCAAAACTTTGAATATAAAGCAAATAAAATAATTGAAGATATATTATTATAAAGTTGATCGAAAGAGTTGATTTTTATATTAAAATGAATAAAAAATTTATCCATTTTAAAATAATTCTATTTTATAGCCTGTATTATTTTGGTTAGTGATTAAGTCTTTATGAATTTTATTTCTAAGTCTAAACAATACAGATCTAAATGCACCATATCCAGCTGGTTCATCTTGCCAAATTGCATATTCTAGTTGTTCTTGTGAAATATTATAACCTGGACTACTACATAATAATTTTATAATTTTAATCTCTTTAGAAGTTAATTTTACAGGTTCATCACCATAATATAAGATTTCATTTTCTTTATCAAATAAATACCCATATTTTAATTGGACAGTTCTTGACTTTCCTTCCGTTGTCAAATTCATTTTGTGCATAAGTGTTTTGTTGACATTTTCAATTGCATTTAATTTTTTATTTTTTGTATTATCATCTTGTGCTTTACTTAATGCAACTTCTATTGTTGCATGAAGATTAGATTTTTTATAAGGTTTTAGTATATATCCATATGCAAATGTTTCAGAAGCTTTTTTTATAGTTGAAAGTTCAGAATTTGCTGTTAAAAATATTACTGGAACATCTGGCAAAGTTATTTTAAGTTCATTCGCAAATTCAATCCCAGTAGTTGGACCTTTTAAATAAATATCCATTAAAATTAAATCAGGCGTAATCTTGTCTAAAATCTTTAATGCCTTACATTTATTTGGAGAAACTCCACAAGGTTCATAACCAAGTTCAATCAATGTTTCTTTTAAGTTTAAAGCAATGATTGATTCATCTTCAACTATTAATATTTTTATTTTATCCATTATTCCTCTTCCTTATTTGGAAATTTAATATTGCATTCTAATCCTGAATTATTTTTAAATTCTATTGTTGCATCAAGTTGATCCTCAACTATAGTATGTATAAGCTGCATACCTATTGATTCACTTTTATATAAATGGGTTATATCTTCAATACCCTCACCGTTATCTCTAATTTTAACATGAATTTTATCACCAATTTTATTCATATGGATACATAGAAGGTTTTCTCTATCTTCTTTAAATGCATATTTTAATGAATTTACACACAATTCATGTAAAACCATACCAATTTGAATACACCTATTTGTTGAAAATATTAGTTTATCAATATGTAATTCTACATTAAGCTTTGTATTATTAGAAATATACAACTCTTTTATATCTTCTACTAGCTTCTTTATATAATCTTGTACATTTATATATGCTAAGTTTTCACCTAGATATAAAAACTCATGCACCAAGGCCATTGTGTTTATTCTACTCCTACTTTGTTTTAAAATGTATTTTACTTCTTCATCCTTTGCTCTTCTAAATTGCATGGCAAGTAAAGATGAGATAATTTCCATATTATTCTTAACTCTATGATGTATCTCTTTAAGTAGTATCTCTTTCTCATCCAGTGATTTTTTTAGTTGATAATTTATATTTATAATCTTATTTTTATATTGTATATTTTGGGTTATATCTCTTCCAAATGCACATATATATTCTTGTCCTCCATGTATAAAGCCATGGCCTGAAACTTCTACTGGAAATATTTCTCCAGACTTTTTTACTTGAGTTGTTTCTAGTCGCCAGTTTTTTGTTGTTTTTATATCTAGCATACATTCCTTTGCCGTTTCTCTTGTAAAATTAGGATCCATTATTTCTAAATATTTACCTATTAATTCTTCTTTTTCATATCCTAACATACTGCATGTTGCATCATTTACATAAACAAACTTTGCATCTAGAGTAAACCAATAAATGGCATCTACTGAATTATTTAAGGCAAATTCATAGGGGATAAGTCTTTCTCTATCTTTATTCTTAAAGTCTTGATAAGAGCTATCGATTCTATTAATTACCTTTTGCATATGATTTAATATAAGATATAAAATTATTACACTAAAAAAAAGAAAAATAAAATTAAATGTTAATTGTTCTTGATCATTAGATGGATTATATGTGAAAAATATATCAATCCCCTTATTAATAAAGACTATGGCTAATACACTCACTATCAAATAAAATATAGAAAACTTTGTAGGAATAGATTTATTATTAAAAAAATGTTTTTTCATTGAACTCATGTTTTTCCTTTATTGTAGTTGTATTTTATCAAATTTTTTGAACTAAAGTTTTTTATGCGAATAAAATGCGATTTTTTTCACATAGCATTCCTGTGTTATAAAATAAAATAACAAATTTATAAGGGAGGTATCATGAACGAATTAATGCCAAATGAAAAAAAATTCATACAAATTATAAATATAGATTGTAGTGGGTTTGTAGACTTTTATTTTGCAATTAGTGATGCTACAACAAATGTAGAGTTAAGGTTACCATTTAAAGAGTTTATTGAATTTTGCCAAAATAATAAAGTTTCTTTTTTTACAGAAGAACAAGAACATTTGGTGAGTGAAGATAATTTGTTATGGAAATACGGAACTAAATAAATTTGATGTTTAATAAAACAAAGGAGAAAATATGGAATTAAATATAGCAAGTGTTGAGATAGAACCTAAAAGACATACTTTTGGGCATATCATTGAAAGATTTGGGGAAGACAGGCCAGCTTCTAGATATGAAGAAGCAGTGTATGATGCACAAGCAACAGAAAATTTTCATTATAGACCACAATGGGAACCAGAATTTGAGATTTATGATAAAGCAAGAACAAAAATCAAAATGAATGATTGGTATGATTTACTAGATCCTAGAAAATTTCATTATATGACATATGTTTCTACTCGTGCTTCTCAAAATAGTGCAAACGAACAAAGTTTTGATTTCTTTGAGAAAAGAAGTTTAGGTGATTTTATTAAAAAAGAAAACTTAAAAAAAGTTTTTGATTTTCTTACACCTTTAAGACATTATGAATATGGTGCAAATATGAATAATCTTTCTATAGTTGATAGAGTTTATGGTACTGCAATGATGTCATCATGTTTATTTCATGCTGAAGATAGAATAGGTATGGCTCAACACATTACAAAAACAATCTTACTTCTTGGTAATAACGATGTATCAAAATTAGATGCAGGAAAAGATGCTTGGATAAATGATAAAAAATGGCAAGGATTAAGAAAGGCAATAGAGGATTCTTTCATAGAAAAAGATCCAATAAGACTTTTTATAAAACAAAATGTAGTTTTTGATGGATTTGTTATTCCTTTGATGATTAAAGAGTTTTCAAAAGAACTTTCAGAAAATGAAGAAATGACTATTCCTATGTTGACAGAATTTGTTGTTTCTTGGTATGAAGAGACTATGAAATGGATTGAAAGTGTTGTAAAAACTATGGCTAATGAGTCTACTGAAAATAAAGAATTATTAACATCATGGGTTTTAGAAGATATTCAAATAATGGAAAATAGTATGTCATCATTGGTAGTCTTTTCAGATAATTCAAGTGGATTAATTGCTGGGGTAAAAGATGAATTAGTTGAAAGACTAAATAAATGTGGATTAAGTTTATAAAACTTAAAAATTAAAATAAAGGTAGATTATATGTCTGGAAGTATAGCGTTATTATGTCTTCAAGCTACAGAAGACGGAAGAGCAATTGCAGAAGCAATTAGAACAGATAATGAAGGTGTTGTTATTACAAATAAACCTGCAATGATTCAAATTGAAAGAGAAGGAAGAATCACAGTAAAAGCAGAAACAGTATCTGAATCTTTAGGACGAACTTGGGAACCAGAAGAGTTGCAGTTGGTACTTATTTCGTTGGGTGGTCAAGTTGATGAAACAGATGACGAATTTATTGTTTACTGGAATAACTAATATAAAAATAAAGGAGATATTATGAGTGTAGAACCTAGAAAAAAAAGATTAAATAAAAAAGATGCATACAAATATATGACAAGACTTGGTTGGGATACAACTTATCAAAAAGAAGAAGATGTATTTCCATATTTAAAAATGGAAGGTATAAAAATCCATGATTGGGAGGCTTGGGAAGATCCATTTAGAATGACTATGGATTCTTATTGGAAACTACAAGCGGAAAAAGATAAAAAACTTTATTCAATCATTGATGCTTTTGCTCAAAATAATGCACAAAAGAATATTAGTGATGCACGATATGTAAATGCCTTGAAACTATTTCTAACAGGGGTTACACCTTTAGAATATAAAGTTGTACAGGGATTTTCTCATGCAGCTAGAGCTTTTAAAGGAGAAGGTGCTTCAATAGCTTGTCAAATGCAAGCGATTGATGAATTAAGACATTTTCAAACTCAAGTTCATACAATGAGTCATTATAATAAGTATTTTGATGGTTTTCATGATTATAGCACTATGCATGATAGGGTTTGGTATCTTTCTGTTCCTAAATCTTTTGGTGATGATGCAAGCACAGCTGGACCTTTTGAATATTTAACAGCAATATCATTTTCTTTTGAGTTTGTATTGACAAGTTTATTATTTGTTCCATTTATGAGTGGAGCTGCTTATAATGGTGACATGGCTACCGTGACATTTGGTTTTTCTGCACAAAGTGATGAGTCAAGACACATGACACTTGGACTTTCTGCAATCAAATTTATGTTAGAACAAGATGCTGGTAATGTAGCAATAGTTCAAAAGTGGATGGATAAATGGTTATGGAGAGGTTATAGGATGCTTGGTCTTGTAGCAATGATGATGGACTACATGTTACCTAATTCTCCTACATCATGGGGAGAAGCAGTTGAATTATACATTGAGCAAAATTGTATGGCTCTTTATAAAGATTTAGAAAAATATGGAATTAAAGTTCCAGAAAAACTAGTTAATACAATTGTTGCAGAAAAAGGACATTTATCTCATCAAGTGTGGAATATTTTTTATAACCATTCCAATGCAGCAGCATTTCATACATGGATGCCTGATGAGAAAAAAATGAATTGGCTAAGTGAAAAATATCCAGATACTTTTGATAAATATTATAGACCGATGTTTGAAAGATATACACAATTAGAGAAAAAAGGTGAAAGATTTTATTCAGAAGTTCTACCATTAGTATGTCAAACTTGTCAAATTCCATTAGGATTTACAGATATTGAAGATGGTAATCCTCATGTTTATTCACACAAAACATCTGAGTATAATGGAGAAAAATTTCATACGTGTTCAGATGCTTGTAAACATATATTTGATGAACAACCTGAAAAATATATTCAAGCTTGGTTACCACCACATCAAATTTTCCAAGGAAACTGTGGAGGGGCAACTATTCCTGAGGTTTTAAAGTGGTACAAAATAGAACAAGGTGTTGATAATATGGATTATGTTGGCTCACCTGATGAAGTTATGTGGAACAAATTAAAAAATAAATAATAAGGAAAAAAAATGGCAACTCAATCAATTGGAAAATATCCAATCATAATGAAAGATAGTTTAGAAAAATTTCATGGGAATCAATTAGTGTTTATTTACTGGCATGGACATAGGGTAGTTTGCTCTCCTAGAGCATTTCCCTTACCACCTGAAATGCCTTTTGAAGCATTAATATCAGATATTATTCCTTTGACTTACAAAATTGAACCTGATTTTGAAAATTTAGATTTCGCAAAAACAGAAGTTATTTGGGAAATTGATGGAAATATTGTAACTCCAGATTTTTCAAAAAGTTTAAAAGAGAATGGTGTTGGACATAAATCATTTATTACATTTATTACGCCATCTTTAACAGGTAAAGTAGGTGCATAAATGGCTTGTAAATTAGAAATAGAACCAACAGGGGATATTGTAGATGTTCAAGAAGGGCAAACCCTTCTTGATGCTGCATTACGGCAAGGTGTCTATTTACCACATGCTTGTAACCATGGACTCTGTGGAACATGTAAAGTTGAAGTTTTAGAAGGTGAAGTTGATTTGGGTGACGCTTCACCATTTGCTTTAATGGAAAGTGAAAGAGATGATGGGTATTGCTTAGCTTGTACTGCTACTGTTGTTGATGATGTAGTAGTAGAAGCAGATATTGATATTGATATTGATGCAAGATCTATCCCTGTAAAAGATGTTATGGGAACAGTTATAAAAAGAGAATTACTAACTCCTAGAATTTTAGGTCTTTGGATAGAACTTGATGAGGAGTTAGATTTTCAAGCAGGGCAGTATATAAACTATCATGTTCCAGGTTTTGATGAACCACGTGCATTTTCTCTTGCAAATCAACCAAGCACTGGAAAAATAATAGAATTAAATATAGGTATTATTCCAGATGGTGAAGCAACGCCTTGGATACATAATAATGTGAAAATTGGTGATAGAAGAAAGATTACTGGACCATTTGGGAGATTTTTCGTAAAAAGAAGTGCCCAAAAACCAATGATATTTTTTGCAGGTGGTTCAGGTTTATCATCACCAAAATCAATGATTTTAGATGAATTAGAAAATGGGTGTATTTTGCCAATTACTTTATTTCATGGTGCAAGAAATGAAGAAGAATTGTATTATGCGCAATTATTTAGAGACTTAGAAACAAGATATGAAAACTTTAAATATGTACCTGTATTATCAGATAATACCAATGATAATTGGACAGGCGAAGTTGGTTTTACAAATGATGTGGCTAAAAAAATGTATGACAATTTATTTTCAGGAAATAAAGCCTATCTTTGTGGTCCACCAATGATGAGTGATGCTTGTATAACAGCTCTAATGCAGGGTAGGTTATTTGAAAAAGATATTCATACTGAAAAGTTTTTTTCAAAGGCTGATTTATATAGTAATGAGGTAAAGAGTCCTCTATTTAAATCTATATAAATTTTAGAGTCTAGTTGTTTTGCGATAATTTTGCGATAGAAAGTAGGAATAATTTCTAGAGTATAAAACCAAAAGGAAAAAAATGAATAAATTTAGTCAAAAAATACTATTGCTAGTATTATTAGTATTAAGTCCTGTAATTATGTTTTCTGAAGAATATAATATATCGTTGGGGCAAATGCCTGTATATGCAGTTTCAGAAAAAGAAGGTGTGCTTATTGATTTAGTTAATGCAATGGCAGAAGAGACTGGTGATAAATTTAATATAAAAGTATTGCCATTTGCAAGTTCTGTATATTTGGTTAAAAAACAGATGAGAGATTTTCATTTACCACTTATTAAAAATGATTTGGTTGATGAGAATAAATTACCTTTTTATTATTCAAAAGAGACACAGTTTCATGTTAACTTTGTGATTTATTCAAAAAAAGATACAAATCTAGACTTAAGTAATTTGTCAAAATATAATATTGAAACAGACAGAGCACATGTAGAATATTTTCCATTTAAAACCATTCCATCAAATTCAATTGAAAGAAGTTTAAAAAAAGTTGAAAATAGAGAAATAGATGCATTTATTTTTGCTGATTTTGCAACTGATCCTTTTGTAAAAAAAGAAGGGTATAAAAATATAAAAAGAGAATTATATAAAAGATTTGATTCAAAAATAATTCTTGCAAAAAATGAAAAAGGTAAAGCAGCTGATTTAATGATAACAAATGCTACTGCAAAATTAAAAGCAAGTGGAAAGTTTCAAAAGATAATGGATAAAATTGATTTACCATATAACAATTGGCAACCATAATAAATAATGATGAAAATCTTATAAAATAGATTTTCATCTTTTCATAAAAAGGATGAAAATGTTTCCTTCTATATTTATATCACATGGCTCACCACAACTATGTATTACTCAGTATCAATCAGCTAAATTTTTAAAAAAATTACCCTCTTCATTTAAAAAACCAAAATATATAATAATAATTTCAGCCCATTGGATAACAAAAAATATAAAAATTTTGTCAAATCCAACACCGAATATAATTTATGATTTCTATGGATTTCCTAAAGAGTTATATGAAAAAAAATACCCTATAAAAAACCATCTTATAAAAGTTGATGAAATAATACAAAAATTTAATGAAAAAAATATCAGTATATCAAGAGATGACAATCATGAAGGTTATGATCACGGTGTTTGGGCACCATTATCTTTAATGTACCCAAAAGCAGATATCCCTGTTATTCAAATATCATTGCCTATTTATTATAGTGCAACTGAACTTATTGGAATTGGTGAGATTTTACAAAGTTTTAGAAATGAGGCATTGATAATTGGCAGTGGAACATTAACTCATAATTTAAGAGATTCAAATTGGGATATAAATGCTGATATAAAAGATTATGCACAAGAATTTAGAGATTGGATAGTGTCTAAACTTGAATGTGCTGATATTGAATCACTTTGTGAATTTTTATTATTAGCCCCTAGGTTAACTAATAATCATCCAACATTGGAACATTTATTGCCTCTTTTTATTACACTAGGGGCATCAATAAATAAAAAAGGAAAAGCGTTGAATAATGTTTTTATGTACGGCAATCAAGCAATGGATTGCATAATATTTGAAAAATAGAAAAGGTAAAATAAATGTTAGATATTGAAACAATAATTTATTTTGTGTTATTAGGCTCATTTGTAGGTGTTATTTCTGGACTTTTTGGGATAGGAGGAGGTGGAATCATTGTGCCAATTTTAACTACTATTTTTCTTTCACATGGGTTAGATGACAAAATTGTTGTTCATATGGCATTAGGTACATCTATGGCAATTATTATAGTTACATCAGTATCAAGTATTATAGCTCAACAAAAAAAGAGAGCAATTGAGTGGAATATTGTTAAGCTAATGGCACCAGGAATATTGGTTGGGACTTTTTTAGTTACTTTTATTGCTTCAAAATTAGACTCTTTCTATCTTTCAATAATTTTTAGTATTTTTATGTTCTTTACTTCAATTCATATGTTCATAGGTAAAAAACCAAAAGCAGAATCAAAGGCTTTTTCAAATAAAACACATTTTACAGCAGGTGGAATTATAGGTGGTCTATCGTCACTGGTATCTATTGGTGGAGGAATTTTAAGTGTTCCATATTTAGTTGCACAAAATATAAATATAAAAAAAGCAATTGCAACATCATCTGCTATTGGTTTTCCTATTGCTGTATCTGGAACTTTAGGTTATATTGTAAATGGTTGGAGTAATACGTCATGGGATACACTTACTCTTGGATATGTAAATATTATTGCATTTTCTTGTGTGGCAATTGCTAGTTTTTCAACTGCACCAATTGGAGTTATGTTGGTACATAAAATTAATGTAGATATTATGAAAAAGTTGTTTTCTGTTATACCTTTTGTTTTAAGTATTCGAATGATTTATTCTTTACTTTAAGAGCTATTATTAAAAAAGCCATGAATAATATCTATTCATGGCTCTTAAAATGTTATTCTTTCTTTTTTGCGTGACGTTTGACTGCAAATAGATGTATATTAAAGCGTTCTTTAATCAATCCCCATAAACCTTTAGGAGCTTTTATCATAATAATAATTGTAAATACCCCTAAGATAACTAAATACCAAGTACCTAGTCCACTCATCGTCTCTCTCATAGTAATGTAAATCAATGTTCCAATAATAGGACCTTCAATAGTACCAATTCCACCAATTACAACAATAAAAAACATCATTGCTGTCCATTCAATAGAAAATGCTGCCTCTGGTGATACCCTTAATTTTGTGATAAAAATCAATGCTCCAGCCATTCCCGTAACAAAGGCTGCAATTAGATATACTCTTAGTTTAACTTTATAAACATTGATACCTAAACTCTCAGATGCTACTTCACTATCTCTTACCGCAGTTAGTGCAGTACCATATTTTGAACGAAGAATATAAGTGACAAGTAAAACTGAGCCAATTCCAAGTGCAATAGCAATCCATAAAGTTAAAGACTCTCTCCACCAAGTAGGAATACCTCTCATTGTATTAGTAATTGATAATCCAGAACCTCCACCTAACCATGTCATATTTGAAAAAAGTAGTCTAAAAGTTTCTGCTAAAACCCAAGTACCTACTGCAAAGTAAGCACCTTTTAGTCTAAATGCAACTTTTGATACTAAAAATGCAACCATAAGTGAAACTAGGCCAGCAAGTGGTATAACCATAAATGGATCCATCCCAAGTTTATAAGCAAAAATAACTAAACAATAAGCACCAATTCCTACAAAAAGTTGTTGTCCAACCGATAGTAGTCCCCCATATCCAGCTAATAAGTTCCACATTTGTGCTATAGAGAGTATATATAAAAACTCAGTGATTTTTCGTATATCAGCTCTACCTAACCACCAAGGCGTACTTATCAAAAATATTATAAAAAATACAGTAAAGATTGAGAAACCTTTAGTTAGCTTATTACCTCTTGTTATCTCATATTTATTTAATAAAGATTCCATTATTTTCCTTTTGTCTTTGGAAATAAACCATTAGGTTTAAACATTAAAATTATTATAAAGACAATATGTCCAGTTAAAATACCCCAACCAGGATCTATATTAGAACCAATTGTTTGTGCAACACCTAATATAATTCCACCAACTAAAGTTCCCCAAAATGAGCCAAGGCCTCCAATAATTACAACTTCAAAAGCATATAATAGTTGTAAAGGACCAGCTGCAGGGTCAAAGTTTGTACGAATAGCTAATAAAACACCAGCAATAGCTGTAACCCCAAGTGCTAATCCCATAGCCATACCATAGATATGTTTTGTTTTTATACCCATGAGTTGAGAAGTGATATGGTCATCAGATGTTGCACGAAAACACATACCTAACTTTGTACGATAGAATATATATTGCAATACAACAATAACCGCAATAGCTGTAATAATTGTAATCAAAGGAAATACACCAATGGCAATATTATTACTCAAGGAGATGCTTGCAATTTCAACAGCTCCTGCATTAAGACCTCTAAAGTCTGCAGAGAATATCTCTAGTAGTAAGTTTTGTACAATAATAGACATACCAAAAGTAACTAATAAGGGTGCTAAAATATCATTTCCTAAAGTTTTATTGAGTACTAATCTTTGTAATACATATCCAAAAACAGCCATTAGTGGAACAATAAGGAGTATCATATATAAAGGATTTATATCCAAGGGTTGAACAACAGCAAATGCTAAATATGCTGATAAAATGATAAAATCTCCATGAGCCATATTAATAAGTCGCATTACGCCAAAAGATAAAGAGAGTCCTGTAGCAAAAAGTGCATACAGCCCACCAAGCAATACCCCTTGAACAATTACGTTAATCCATTCAATCATCTTTACACTCCAAAATAAGCTTGCGATATTTCATCATGTGATAGTTCATTAGGGTTTCCTTGTAAAGAGACACGTCCCTCTTGAAAACAATAAACACGATCTGAAACTTTTAACGCTTGATTTATATCTTGTTCAACAATAACAATAGATATACCTTGTTTTTTTATCTGTGGAAATATTGCATAAATATCTTTTACAATAACGGGTGCTAGTCCTAAAGATATCTCATCACAAAGTAATACTTTCGGATTTGACATTAGGCCTCTTCCAATTGCTACCATTTGTTGTTGTCCACCAGATAGTGCAGTTCCTGGAGATAATCGACGCTCTTTTAAAATAGGAAAAAGCTCATAAATCTTTTCTAGATTCCATTCTCCTTCACGCTTCGATTCTTTACCAATTAGAAGATTTTCTTCAACAGTTAAACTAGGAAAAAGTTTTCTTCCTTCTGGAACTAGAGCAATACCCAGTTTATTTATAGCATCTGCTTCTAATCCACCAATATTATTATTATATAACTCAATAGAATTATTCTCTACACTAATAAGTCCTGTTATTGATTTTAAAAAAGTAGATTTTCCTGCACCATTTGAACCAATGATTGCAACAGTTTCTCCTTCTTCTAGACGAAAATCAATACCAAATAGTGCTTGAAAATCACCATATCTTGCTACAAGGTTGTTACATTTTAAAATACTCATTCTATTTCTATCCCCATATATACTTCTTTTACTTCAGGACTATTCATAACAATTTGAGGATCACCTTGAATAAGCATTTCCCCAAAATTGATTGCAATAATTCGGTCAACAACAGATAGTAATGCATGAACAATATGTTCAATCCAGATAATAGAAACACCATTTTTTCTAATATTTTGGATAAGTTCTATTAAGTCATGGACTTCATGTTCTGTTAATCCCCCTGCAATTTCATCTAGAAGTAAAATTTTTGGTTGTGTTGACAATGCTTTTGCAAGCTCTAATCTTTTTCTCTCTAGTAGGGATAAACTTCCTGCTAAGGCTTCTGCTTTATTTATTAGTCCTGTTTGTTCTAGAACATTAAGTGCTAGTTCTTCTGCTTCTTTTTCTGAATGGTTATTGCCATAAACAGCACCCACAAATACATTTTCAAATACACTCATACCTTCAAATGGATGTGGAACTTGATATGTTCTTCCAAAACCTTCTAGACATCTATCAGCGGCACCTAAAGATAATATACTGTTTCCATTTAATAAAATGTCTCCACTATCTGGTTTTAAATCCCCTGAAATAAGGTTAAAAAGTGTTGTTTTTCCTGCTCCATTTGGTCCTAGTACACCAATTGCTTCTCCCTCTTTTAAGTTAAAGGATAAGTCATTTGTAACTTTTAAGGCTCCAAAATTTTTGGAAATATTTTTTACGGATAATAAACTCAAAAAAACTCCTATTAATTTGTAAATTTAAAGTCCACAATATATAAATTTATATTGCGAACTTTTGTATAGTTCTATAAAATTGTCTTATTTAATAGGTCTTAATTTATCTTGTGTTTTAATTCCCATTGCTTGAGAATTTTCTACAATAACAAGATCTAATTTTTTATCATTTTTTCTCCATTGGCCTGACACTAAAGGAGTTTTACTAATATTTGGAACAGGACCAGTTTTAAAGTTTACAGGACCTACAATAGATGAATAATCTGTTGATGCAATTGCATCTCTGATTGATTCAGCATTTCCTGGACCTTCTGATCTTTTTAATACATCAATTGCAACTTCAAATAATGCATGTTTAAACCCTAATGGCATTGTCCATTGTTTGCCACTTACTTTTGTATATGCATCAGCTAATTGTTGTGAAGACTGTCCTGTTAATCCTGATGTATAAGGATGTGTGGGAGACCACCATACTTCAACACTTAGATTATTTGCTCTTTCTCCAAAAGGAGCAATTGCCATAGGAAATTCACTAGCTTTTGCAACAGTTACAATTTTTGGATTAAATCCTTGTTGTCCTGCTTGATTCCAAAAATTTGCAAAATCTGGAGGTGGAATAACTCCAACTACGATTTCAACACCTTGTTTTTTGAACTCATAAATATAAGATGAAAAATCACTAGAAGGTGATTGATATCTTCCTAAATCAACAACTTTGAAACCTTTTTCTTTTAATACTGGTGGGAAGCCTCTTTGTGCATCACCCCAAGCATTACCATCTGAATCATTTGGAAAAAGAACACCTACTACTTTGTTTGTTGGAATTTGTTCCCATAGGTTTGTATATGATCCAATAATATCTTCTAATCCCCAGAAAAAGTGATATGTCCACTCAAAACCATTTTTAGGGTCTCCACCTCTACCAAAGAAATGTGGTTGCCATGGTGTATCAGTTGTTAAACAAGGTACACCATTTAATTCACATTGATCTGCAACTGGATTTGTTGTTGCAGGTGTACTTGCTGCAATTAGAAGATCAACTTCATCTTTTAAAATTAACTGTGAAGCAACTTCAGAAGCTATGTTTGAGTTAGATTGACTATCTTTATAGATAATTTCTACAGGATGTGTTATACCATTTATTGTAATACCGTCTTTTACAGCCTCTTTTACTTGTGCTAGAGTAAACGTATCTGGCTCTGCAAAAATTGCTAAAGGACCTGTTTGAGGGCTAACATAACCAATTTTAAAAGGTTTACCTAACTTTGTATTTCCAGTAGCAAATACAGTAGTTGTATTTAACATTGCAATTCCACTCAATGCAGCTCCACTTATTTTTTTTAAAGCTTCACGTCGATTAATTTTAAAATCTGTTTTATTCATGACTCTTCCTTTCTTTTTTGATATTTTATTATTCACAGGAAGATTATTCCGAAATGCAATCGCTTTTTTATCGCAACGTAATTAAGTTTTGATTTATTTATTTTAAATGAATTTTTGTATGTGTGGAGTGTGTCTAATTGATATTTTAGTGTATTTTTAGATGTATAGAATAGAATTAAAGTAATTCTATTCTATATCCAGTGTTATTTTGGTTAGTAATTAAGTCTTTATGTATTTTATTTCTTAATCTAAATAAGACGGACCTAAATGCAGCATAACCAGCAGGTTCATCCTGCCATATTGCATATTCCAATTGTTCTTGTGATATTTTTTGCCCTGGTGTTTTACATAGAGCTTTTATTATCTCTGTTTCTTTATTTGTAAGTTTTACAACTTCATTACCATAATATAATACATCTTTTTCTTTATCAAATAAATATCCATACTTTAATTTAATAGTTCTAGATTTTGCCTCTACTTCTAGTGAGAATTTGTGTTCTAAGGTTTTATTTATATTTTGTACAGATTCAAAATCTAAATTTTTTTGCAAATCTTCACTTGCTTTTTTTAATGCTAATTCAATTGTTGCAAATAGAGTATTTTTTTTATATGGTTTAACTAAATATCCATACGCAAAAGTTTCAGAAGCTTCTCTTATCGTTGCTAACTCTGAATTAGCAGTTAAAAAGATTACAGGAACATTTGGTAAAGTCTTTTTTAATTCTTTAGCTAGTTCAATACCTGTTGTAGGACCTTGTAAGTAGATATCCATAAGTATTAAATCAGGTTTTATATTTTTTGCTAATATGGCAAGGGTTTTACATCTATTATTTGCTATTCCACAAGGTTCATAACCTAATTCAAAAAGAATTTCTTGTAAATTTAATGCAATTATTGGTTCATCTTCAACAATTAATATTTTATATTTTTTCACAGCTCTTCCTTTTGTGGGAATGTAATATTACATTCTAGTCCTTTATTAATTTTAAAGTCAATTTCTCCATGTAATTGAAAATCTACAATTGAATGTATCAGTTGTAGTCCTATTGAATCTCTTCTTTCTAAAGAATTCACATCAATATCTTTATCACCATTATCTCTTATTCTTATATTAATAGATGAATCTATTTTGTTTATATGTATACAAAGTAAGTTTTTTCTATTTTCTTCAAAAGCATATTTTAATGAATTGACACATAGTTCGTGTAAAATCATACCTACTTGAATACATCTATTTGCAGAAAAAATGAGATTATCTACATCTAAGTCTACATCAAGTTTAGTATTTTGAGAAATGTACAACTCTTTTATATCTTGTACTAGTTTCTTTATGTAATCATGTACGTTGATTGAAGCTAAATTTTCACCTAAATATAAAAACTCATGAACCAATGCCATTGTATGAATCCTACTTCTACTTTGTTTCATTGCATCTTTGAACTTTTCATCCTCACTTCTTCTTGCTTGCATATTTAGTAAAGATGAAATTATCTCCATATTATTTTTTACTCTATGATGAATTTCTTTTAATAATATCTCTTTTTCATCTAGTGATTTTTGTAATTGCTGATTGATTTTGGTAATACTTTCTTTATCTTCTAGTCTTTGTGATATATCTCTTGCAAATGCACATATATACTCTTGATTATCAAAAATAAAAGCATGTCCTGATACTTCAACTGGATATATTGTTCCATCTTTTCTTTTATGTCTAGTTTCTAACCTCCAATTTTCAGTATTTTTAATCTCTAACATACATTCTTTTGCAGTCTCTCTATTAAAAGATGGGTCAATATCTTCTATATACATGGATTTAAACTCTTCTTTTGTATAACCTTCCATTTTACAAGTTGATTCATTTACATATAAAAATTTTCCATCTAGACTAAGCCAATGTATTGAATCAACAGACTTATCTAAAGAGAACTCATATGGTGCTATTCTTATTTGGTCTTTTCTTTTTAAATCATTGTAAGATTTGTCTATTCTTTGTATAACTCTTTCCATATGATTTATCATAAAATAAAGAATAACTCCTGTGGATATCACAAATAATATGCCAAAAGTTAAAGGTCCTTCTTTTGAAATATCATTATTTATAAAAAATATACTTATTAACTTATTTAAAAAAATTAAACCTAATACTCCAATTAATATAAATATAATAGAGAACTTTTTTGCAATACCATTATCCACAATATTTTGTCTTTTTAAGTAGTTAATCATAATCCAACTTTATGTTTTTAAAAAGTATATCATAAATAAATTTTATAAAAAACTGATGCGATTAAAAAGCGATTGCCTTTAAATATAATTCAAAAAATTAAGATAAAGGAAGCCTGTGAAGAATAGAAAAATTGGGATTATTGGTACTGGAAATGTAGGAGCAACTTTAGCTTTTACTTTAGCAATAAAAAATATTTGTTCAACAATTTTATTAAAAGATATTAGAGATGATTTATCACAAGCAATGGCGTTGGATATCTCACAAGCCACTCATGCTTTAAAGTTAGCAACAAAAATAATAGCGATTAAGGATAATAAAGATTTCCATGATTGTGATATTGTTGTAATAACTGCAGGAATTGCAAGAAAGCCTGGAATGAGTAGGGATGACTTATTATTTACAAATGCAAAGATTATGAAAAATGTTGTTGAAGATATTATACAACATAATCCCACTGCAATATTAATAATTGTTTCTAATCCTTTAGATGTAATGGTTTATCAAGCTTTAAAAGTCTCTAATTTGTCTAATAATAGAGTTATAGGAATGGCAGGGATACTAGATAGTGCAAGAATGAGTCATTTTATAGAAGAAAAATTGTCTTATGGAATAGGGGAGATTGATGCTCAGGTAATGGGAGGTCATGGTAATGACATGGTTCCATTAACCTCTTTATCTAAAGTAAAAGATAAAAACTTACAAGAAGTCTTAAATGATAAAGATATTGATGAGATAGTAAATAAGACAAAACATGCAGGAGCACAAATTGTTGAATTGTTAGGAACAGGTTCAGCTTATTTTGCACCAGCTAGTTCAACAGCAATAATCATTGATGCAATATTAAATGACAAAAAAGAGATTCATCCTTGTGCAGTTATGCTAAGTGGTGAATATGGATTTAATGATATTGTAGCTGGAGTACCTGTTATTTTAGGTAAAAATGGTGTTGAAGGAATTATTGAATTAAATTTAGACGAGTCTCAAAAATTCGATTTTATGAACTCTGTAGCGACAGTAAGAAACTTAATAGAGACTTTAAACTCAAATAATTAATTTTTTTATCTATATTTTAAATTGCGATTTTTATGCGAATTATTTAAAGTATAGTACAAATAGTTAAAAGGTAACTTTTACTTAAAGCTAATATTTAAAAGAAATTTTTGGTATTAGAATTTTTAAAAAAGGATATTTTTGAAACATAATATCTTAGTTAGAGATAAGAATAAAAATCGAGAATGTTTTGAAAATAAGAATTTAATGGATTCTTTATCCAAACAATCTGATTTAGCCCCTAAGGGTTGCCATAATGGCTGTTGTGGTGTTTGTAAAGTAATTATTCATAATGGAGATTATGAAAAATTAAAAATGAATCGTAAACACATAAGCGAAGTTGAGGAAAATGAAAATACAGTCTTAGCCTGTAGAGTTTTTCCTAAAAGTGACATGGAAATAGAATTTATACCAAGAACTAAAACAAATGTAGAAAAAGATGCATTTGTATTTGGCAAATAACAAGGAGATAAAATGAGTGGAATTATGAGAATAGGTCATGTTGACATAAATGTTTTAGATGTTGATTTATCAAGAGAGTACTATGTAAATATTATGGGTATGGATGTAACTAGAGAAGATGAAGATGGAACTTTATATTTAAAGTGCTGGGATGAATGGGACAAATATAGTTTAGTTTTAAGACCTAGTGATGAGGCTACTTATAATAGAGTTGGATATAAAGTTGAAAAAGACTCTGACATTGATGATTTAAAATCTAAAATTGAAGCTTATGGTATTTCAACAGAAATTTTGCCTGCAGGAACTGTTGTAGAGTGTGGAAGAGTATTAAAATTTAATGCTCCAAGTGGACATGAATTTAACTTATATGCTGAAAAAACATTTGTAGGAAAAGTAGTTGGTGATACAAACCCAAGACCTTGGCCATTTGAAGGAAGAGGTATAAAAGCCCATTGGATAGATCATATTTTATTGATGTGTGAGGGGCCTGAAAATGTTATGGCATCGACAAAGTTTTTCCAAGAAGTATTAGAGTTTAATTTAGCAGAGCAAGTATGTGTGGGACCAGAAGGTTCTTTACAAGCTGCAACTTGGCTTTCAAGAACATCAACACCACATGATTTGGCATTTGTTGCCGGTCCTGAAACAGGTATGCACCACTTTGCATTTTTCTTAGATGGTTGGAATGATATTTTAAGAGCAGCAGATGTTATGGCAATGCATGATGTAAAAATTGATGTAACCCCACAAAGACATGGTATTACAAGAGGTGAAACAATTTATTTCTTTGATCCATCAGGGCATAGATTAGAAACTTTTGCAGGACTTGGCTACTTAATGCAACCAGATATGCCAACTGTAACTTGGACAGAAGATGAGTTATGGAGAGGAATTTTCTACCATACGGGTATAGAAAATGGTGCATTTACAACAGCCTATACATTATCGGCATATAAATAATTGGTAATAAAATGAATATTACTAAAAAAGAAATAACTATTTCAAGACAAGCTTCAATGGAAGCTTGTCTTTTCTCAGTTCAAAAAGCTGAAGAAATAGGAATCAAAATAAATGTATCTGTAGTAGATAACAAAGGTTTAGAAATGGCATTTTTAAGAATGGAGGATTCATTTATCCATTCTATTGGTATTGCAAAAGATAAAGCATATACAAGTGCAAGTTTTGGTTTCCCTACAGAGCAGTGGACTACAATTTTCAAAAGTATGCCTCATTTGGAACATGGGTTTTCAAATAGGGAACGATTAATTCCTTTTGGAGGAGGGATGCCGATTTTTGAAAAGGGTATTAAGGTTGGAGCAATTGGTGTTTCAGGTGGAACAGAAGAAGAAGATATTATATGTGCAAAATATGCAATTGAAAAAATAGGATTAGAATAATGAAAAAAGTACAACACTATATTAACGGAAAATTTATGGACTCACAATGTGGTGAGTTTTTTGATAACTTTAACCCATCAACAAATGAATTAATAGCAAAAGTTGCTTTAGGAAGAGAATCTGAAGTAAATGCAGCAGTTGCAGCAGCAAGAGCTGCACTAACTGGTGAGTGGGGTCAAATGAAGCTAAATGACAGAATAGCTTTAATGTATGAAATTGCTAATGAAATTGATAGAAGATTTGATGATTTTTTAGAAGCTGAAACTTTGGATACAGGTAAACCATATTCAATAGCGAGACATATTGATATTCCTAGAGGTGCGGCAAACTTTAAAGTATTTGCTGACACTATGAAATCAGTTGCTGATGAAGCATATAGAATGGACACTCCTGATGGAAAAATGGCAATGAATTATTCTATGAGAAAACCAAAAGGTGTTATTGGAGTTATCTCTCCATGGAACCTTCCTCTTCTTCTTATGACTTGGAAAGTAGGCCCTGCTATGGCTTGTGGTAATACAGTTGTTGTTAAACCATCTCAAGTAACGCCAACTACTACATCACTTTTAGGTGAAGTTATGTCTAAAGTTGGAGTTCCAGCAGGGGCTTATAATGTTGTTCAAGGAAAGGGTTCAATTACTGGAAATCTTTTAACAGCACATAAAGACTTAGATGCTATTACTTTTACAGGTGAAACAGTAACTGGCGAGATGATTATGAAAGCTTGTTCTGTTGGGGTTAGGGATGTATCTCTTGAATTAGGTGGTAAAAACCCTGCTGTAGTATTTGCAGATTGTGATATGGATAAAGCAATTACTGAAACTACAAGATCATGTTTTGCTAATTCTGGTCAAGTATGTTTAGGAACAGAAAGAGTTTATGTACAAAGAACCATTTTTGATGAGTTTGTTTCTAGATTAAAAGAATCTGCTTCTAAATTAAAGCTTGGAATTCAACATGATGAGTCAACTGATATTGGTCCATTAGTAAGTTCTTCTCATAGAGATAAAGTATTAGATTATTATGAAAAAGCAGTTGCAGAGGGTGCTAATGTTGTCTTAGGTGGTAAAGCACCAGTAATGCCTGGAAAAATGAAAGATGGATATTGGGTTGAACCAACAATCTGGACAGGTTTAAGTGAAGAAGCAACTGTTGTTCAAGAAGAAGTCTTTGGACCTTGTTGTCATGTTCAACCTTTTGATACAGAAGAAGAAGCTATAAAAATGGCGAATAATTCTCCATATGGATTAGCATCAACAATTTTCACTGAGAATTTAGATAAAGCTCATAGAGTTGCTTCTCAATTAGATACTGGGATTGTATGGATTAACTCATGGTTTTTAAGAGACTTAAGAACACCATTTGGTGGAATGAAAGGTTCTGGTATTGGAAGAGAAGGTGGACATCACTCATTAGAATTCTATACAGAACTTAAAAATGTATGTATAAAAATGTAAGGTTGAGAAAAATGGAACAGTCAAAAATTGTAAAATATGGAAATGAATTATATGACTCTTTAAAGTCTTGTAATGTTATTGAACCACTTACATCAAGAGAAACTGATATTACAATTGAAGATGCATATGCAATTCAAGATGTATTAATTAAAAAGAGAATTAAAGAAGATGGTTCAAAAATTATTGGTAAAAAAATTGGTGTAACCTCAAAAGTTGTTATGGATATGCTAGGTGTAAATCAACCTGATTTTGGATATTTATTATCTGATATGATTTATTCTGATGGTGATGAAATTGATGTAACTAATAAAATGATTCAACCTAAAGCTGAAGGTGAAATAGCTTTTGTTTTAAAAGAAGATTTAATGGGACCAGGTGTTACAACAGCTGATGTACTAAGAGCAACAAAATTTGTTATGCCTTGCTTTGAAATTGTTGATTCTAGAATTAAAGATTGGAAAATTAAAATCCAAGATACAGTTGCAGATAATGCCTCTTGTGGATATATAGTTTTTGGTGGTAAAAGTGTTGATCCAAGAGATATAGATTTAACTACTTGTGGAATTACATTAGAAAGAAATGGAGAGCTCCTACATACAGGAGCAGGAGCAGCAGCACTTGGGAGTCCAGTCAATGCAGTAGCATGGCTTGCAAATACTTTAGGTGAGTTTGGTGTTGGTTTAAAAGCTGGTGAAGTTATTTTGTCAGGTGCCTTGTGTGCTATGGTAACTATTGAGCCTGGTGATAATATGACAATTAACATTGGTGGAATTGGCTCTGCAACATGCAGATTTATATAGAGAGTAACTCTTTACTCTCTTTAAAATTTGCCTCTTAAAGTAAAATTCATTTTTACTGATAAGAGAAGTTATAAAATAAAAGGTCCTTTCAAAATAGGGACTATTTTTAAGGAAATAGAATGAAAATAAATTGCGCATTAATTGGATCTGGTAATATTGGTACAGATTTAATGTACAAACTTCAAAGAAGTGAAATATTAAATCCTTTATGGATGGTAGGAATAGATCCAGATTCTGATGGATTAAAAAAAGCAAAAGAAGCTGGAATGAAAATAACTCATGAAGGTGTAGATGGGCTATTACCCTTTATTAAAGAAGATGGTGTAAAAATTGCATTTGATGCAACATCAGCATATGTACATGGAGAAAATAATAGAAAACTTGCAGAGCTAGGTGTTATGGTTATAGACTTGACACCTGCTGCAATAGGGCCATTCTGTGTACCTTCAGTAAATATGAAAGAATTATTATCTCAAAATACTCAAAATGTAAATATGGTTACTTGTGGTGGACAAGCAACAATCCCAATGGTTGCAGCTGTATCAAATGTACAAGAGGTTGATTATGCAGAAATTATTGCAACAGTTGCCTCAAAATCTGCAGGTCCAGGAACAAGAGCAAATATTGACGAATTTACAGAAACTACTAAGTTAGGTATTGAGAAAGTTGGAAAAGCAAAAATTGGAAAAGCAATAATTATTTTGAATCCAGCTGAACCACCTCTTATGATGAGAGATACTGTTCATTGTTTAACTAAAGATGAGCCAAATATTGAAGCTATAACAAAATCTGTAAAAGAAATGGTAAAAGAGATTCAAAAATTTGTACCTGGATATAAATTAAAAAATGGTCCTGTTTTTGATGGTAAAAAAGTTTCAATATTTTTAGAGGTAGAGGGTTTAGGAGACTATTTACCTAAATATGCTGGAAATCTTGACATTATAACTGCAGCTGCAACAAATATTGCAGAACAAATGGCAGAAAAAATAAAAGCAGGAGCATAAAATGGATTTAAGAGGTAAAAAAATTAAAATACATGATATGTCTTTAAGAGATGGTATGCACTCTGTAAGACATCAATTTACTTTAGAACAGATGAAAGCTATGTCTATTGCTATGGATGAGGCTGGTGTTCCATTGATTGAAGTAACTCATGGAGATGGACTTGGTGGTTCATCATTAAATTATGGATTTGGTCTTCATAGTGATGAAGAGTGGCTAGATGCTGTTGTTCCAAATATGAAAAATGCAAAAATTTCAGCTCTTTTACTTCCTGGAATTGGAATTGTTAAAGATTTAGAAAAAGCACTTGAAAAAGGTATTTCTACTGTAAGGGTTGCAACTCATTGTACAGAAGCTGATGTCTCAGCTCAACATATAAAAGCAGCAGTTGGTATGGGATTAGATACTGTTGGTTTTTTAATGATGGCACATATGGTTGAACCAAAAAGATTAGTTGAAGAAGCAAGAAAAATGGTTTCATATGGTGCAAATTGCATTTATGCTACTGATTCTGCAGGATTTATGCTTCCTGATGATATAAGTGCAAGAATAGGGGCTCTTAAGAAAGAGTTTGGAAATGAAATAGAAATTGGATTTCATGGACATAATAATATGTCTATGGGTGTTGCAAATTCTTTGGCTGCAATTGAAGCCGGTGCTACAAGAATAGATGCATCACTTGCAGGTTTTGGAGCTGGTTCTGGAAATACTGCAACTGAAGTTTTAGTTGCAGTATTAAATAGAATGGGTGTTGAAACAGGAATTGACCTAAATAAAATTGAAGATGCTGCAGAAGATATTGCATTGCCAATTATGGGAAAACCTACAAGAATTTCTAGAGATTCTTTAACATTAGGTTATGCAGGTGTTTATTCTTCTTTTCTATTATTTGCAAGACGTGCAGAAGTAAAATATGGTGTTGATGCAAGAGCTATTCTTATTGAATTAGGAAAAAGAGGTACTGTTGGTGGTCAAGAAGATATGATTGAAGATTTAGCATTAGATATGGCAAAAGAAAAAGGACTTATATAATGGCATTAGATAAAGCAACAATAGAGAAGTTAGCAAAGCATTGTGAGGATGCTGAACTAAATGCAGTAGAAATTACTAAGATTACAGATGATTATCCTGAAATGACCTATGAAGATGCCTTTGATATTCAATGGACAGCAAGAAAAAATAAAGAAGCAAGAGGGACAAAAATAGTTGGTATGAAAATGGGGCTTACATCTCAAGCAAAAATGAAACAAATGGGTGTTGAAAACCCTTGTTATGGCTATCTTGCTGATTATTTTGCTTTTGGTGATGGAGCTGAAATCAAAATTGATGAACTTATCCATCCAAAGGTTGAAGCCGAGATTGCTTTTGTTTTAAAAGAGGATTTAACAGGACCCGGTTGTCATATTGGTGATGTTTTAGCTGCAACTGATTTTGTAATGCCTGCTGTTGAAGTGATTGATTCGAGATATAAAGATTTTAAATTTGATTTAAAATCAGTTATTGCAGATAATTCTTCATCTTCTAGATATGTGACAGGTGGACAAGCTAGAGATATAAAAGATTTAGATCTTAAAACTTTAGGTGTAGTTATGGAAATAAATGGAGAAGTTGTTCAACTAGGAGCTGGTGCAGCTGTTCTTGGACATCCTGCAACTTCAATTGCAATGCTTGCAAATATGATGGCAGAACGTGGAGAAACACTCAAAAAAGGTGAATACATTTTATCCGGTGCAATTACTGCTGCAGTTTCTGTAAAAAAAGGTGATAATGTAAATGTGAAGTTTCAGGATTTAGGTTCTGTTTCATTTAAATTTATTTAAGGAGGTAACATGCCAATTGCTACAATAAATATTATTGAAGGTCGAGATGACGCAAAAAAAGAGGCTCTTATTGAAAAGGTAACTCTAGCAATTCATGAATCGCTAGGTGCTCCTATTGAAACAGTAAGAGTAATAATAAATGAAATGCCAAAACAGCATTATGGTATTGCAGGAAAAAGTGCTAAAAAACTAGGCAAATAAATGCAAAGAATTAAACTTAGTGTTTTAGACCAGTCTCCTATTCATGAAGATAAAGAACCTAAAAGTGGACTATTTGACACAATAGAATTAGCAAAGCATTGCGAAAACTTGGGTTATTATAGATATTGGTGTTCTGAACATCATGATACGCCAGGGTATGCAAGTTCGTGTCCTGAAATAATGGTAAGTCAAGTTGCAAATGCAACTTCTAGTATTAGAATTGGAAGTGGCGGAGTTATGCTAAATCACTATAGTTCATTTAAAGTTGCAGAGACTTTTAACAGTTTAAGTGCCTTACATCATAATAGAATAGATTTAGGAATTGGAAGAGCAAGTGGAGCTAATTTTTTGGCTGCACGTGCTTTGCATAATTCTCAAGGTGATGATTACGTTCAAAAAGCATATGAGCTTATAAACTATTTGGATAATAAGATACCAGAAAATGGTTATTTACATGGGGTTAGTTTATCTCCGAAAGGTGTTGATTCAACGCCAGTTTATCTATTGGGTTCAAGTGAGGGTAGTAGTTCTTTAGCTGGAAAGCTAGGTGCAGGATTTTGTTTAGCATTATTTATAGGTACTCATGATAGACCAACTAAAATTATTGAAGACTATAAGAAAAACTTTAGACCTTCTTTAAATTTTAAAAAGCCAAAAGCTATGTTAGCTGTTGCATGTATATGTGCTGGTTCTAAAGTAGAAGCAGAAAAAATTGCAAGCACACATACATATTGGAAAGTTCAAGCTTTTAGACATATTCAAAGAGATCCTTTGCAAAGTCCAAAAAGAGTTGAAGAGTTATATGAAGAATTAAGTTTAGAAGATAAAGTTTATTATCATGAAACATTAGACTCTATGATTTTAGGAACACCAAAAGAGTGTAAAGAAAAAATAGAAAAATTAGCACAAGAGTATGATGTTGATGAAATTGTTGTTGTTAACGTTACTTATTCATTTGAAGATAGAAAAAGATCTTATGAATTATTGGCAAAAGAATTTGATTTAAAAAAGTAAAAAGGAGAATAAATGTCACAAAATCCAGAAATAGCAAATAGTATAAAAACTGGAAGTTTTAATACAAACTACCATGATTTAGGAAAAGGGGATCCCATAATGTTTATTCATGGCTCTGGTCCAGGCGTTTCAGCATTTGCAAATTGGCGATTGTGTATGCCAGTTATATCAGAAAAGTTTAGAGTAATTGCACCTGATATGGTGGGATTTGGCTATTCTGATAGACCTAAAGATATATCATATGATATGGATACATGGGTTAAGCAAACAATAGATTTAATGGATGCTTTAGGAATAGAAAAAACAAATCTTGTTGGAAATTCCTTTGGTGGAGCATTAGCATTAGCACTCACTATTAAATATCCAGAAAGATTTAATAAAATTGTACTAATGGGTGCAGTAGGAGTTTATTTTGATTTAACATATGGATTAGACAAAGCCTGGGGATATACTCCAAGTATTGAAAATATGAAAGAATTATTAGATATATTTGCTTATGATAGAAGTATTGTAACTGATGATTTAGCAAAGATGAGATATGAAGCTAGTATAAGACCTGGTTTTCAAGAATCATTTTCTTCAATGTTCCCTGCACCTAGACAAAACGGTGTTGATTCAATGGAAAGTGATGAAAATGACATAAAAAAAATAGAAAAAGATGTTTTAATTATACATGGAAGAGAAGATAAAGTAATTCCAGTACAAAATTCAATTAGATTAAATCAATTAATACAAAAATCACAACTTCATATTTTTGGTGAATGTGGACATTGGACTCAAATTGAACATAATCAAAGATTTAATGATTTATTATTAAACTTTTTTTCGGAAAAATAAATGAATTTTTTGATTCTGGGGGCTGGTGGTATAGGCTCTTATTTTGGTGCAAGATTACTAGATGCAGGAAATCAAGTAACCTTTGTAGCAAGAGGTGAGCACCTATTAGCCTTACAGCAAAATGGTTTGAAGTTGCAGCACCCAGAATTTTCATTTCATAAACAGATTCCCTCCTCCCAAATTTGTGAAATAAAAAAGTTTGACTTCTCCTTGTTTGATGCTGTATTAATTACCACTAAATCAACTTCAACCCTAAATTTAGCAAATCATTTAAAAGAGTGGTTTGCTGATGATAAAAATATACCATTTATAATTTCCCTACAAAATGGTGTAGAAAATGAAGAGGTCCTTTCATCTTATATAAATAAAAAATATATTATTGCAGGACTTACAAGAAAAATTGGTGCTCACATTGTAAGTCCTGCTGTAGTTAAAGCTACAGGATGTGCAGAAACAATTTTAGGTGCAATTGAAAAAACCAATAAGAATAAAATCTTTTTAATCAACTTAAAAGAAGTTTTTAAAAATGCAAATATTCCTACTGAAATATCAGAAAATATTAATTTAGAGTTATGGAAAAAATTAATTATAAATAATGGTGTTAATGCTATATGTGCTTTACTTAAAAAAAAGACAGGTGTAATAATGCATAATAAAAAGTTGTCAAAGATTGTTTATGGATTGATGACTGAAACCTCGATAGCTGCTTCAAATAAAGGTATAAATATTTCTAAAGTAGAAGTAGATGAAATGTTTAAATTAATCACAGATTTTGACTCAATAAAACCTTCAATGCTTGTAGATTTAGAAAATAATAGAGAAATAGAACTAGATCAGATTTGTAATGTAGTAATTAGAAATTGTGAAGAACAAAACCTTGATGCACCATATACAAGAACTATTTCTACTCTTTTAGACTTTACTTATAATAAAAAATATTAATTCATGATACTTAAAATCTTTCAGATTATATTTCCCGTTTTGATGATTTCTTTTATGGGATATTTATATTCTAAAAAAGAAAAAATCAGTATGGATATCCCTAATAAAATAAACCTTGATATATTTATTCCAATTTTGGTATTTTATGCTATTAGTGAAAAATTACCCTCTATTACACTACTTGGAACTTTTTCTGTTGGGGCTGTTATTGTGGTATTAGGCTCTGGGCTTATTTCATATCCAGTAGCAAAAATATTAAGAATAAGTCCACGAACATTTTTACCTTCTATGATGTTTAATAACTCAATTAATTTAGGACTTCCCTTAGCTTTATTTGCATTTGGTGAAGAAGCAATGGCAATGGCTATTGCTTTGTCACTAGTTCAAGTTATTGGACAGTTTACAATTGCAGTAGTAATGTATGGAGGAGAGGCAAAGGTAATTAACATACTTAAAAATCCTGTAATTATCTCAACAGTTTTGGGACTTCTATTTAATTATTATAATTTTCATTTACCAGAATTATTTTTGATACCAATTAAAATGCTTTCACAAATTACCATACCTCTAATTTTATTTGCTTTGGGTGTAAGATTAGCTTCTATTGAATTTTCTCACTGGAGAATAGGTTTAATAGGTGCTATCTTGTGTCCTTTGTCTGGTGTTATAATGGCTTTAATTGCTATTTTGTTTTTTGACTATACAACTTTACAAATAAACTTAATAATACTTTTTGGAGCACTCCCTCCCGCAGTTATTAACTCTATTATGGCTGAAAAATATGGACATGATGCAAGTGTAGTCTCTTCTGTTGTTGCAGTAGGAAATCTTTTTAGTTTGATAGTTATTCCAATCGTATTTTATTTTTTATTTTTATACGCATAAGAGTATAAAATGAATATTCCAATTTTTATCTTGATTTCTATTTTTATCATATTTTTTATGTCGAAGTGTTTATATTTATAAAGAATTTTAAATAAGTACTATTTTGATGTAGGAGAACAATCTATCAAAAAAGTACTTATTTTAGAGAATAAATACTTGAATGTAACTGTAAAATAGAAGTTACATTCAAAATATACAATACTATTTGGCGCGCATCTTAATAGTATTTAAGCATAAAATAAATAAGAAATATAACTACACCCATTAATAGTTATAAATCTATATTTATTTTTATTAAAATTTATATGATAAGTAAACTCTTGCTGTACCAGCATCTTCTGTTGCAAGTTTTTCAATTTTAACATGCTCAAAATTTGCTTTAATTGTAAAGTTTTTAACTACTGGATAAATAAATATTGCACCCATTGCTGTAACATCACCAAGTACATGAGTTGATGAAGTTGATTTTCCTGCATAAAGAATTGATGTTGTATTTGCTATTGGAACAATTATTCCTCCAACTAATGTATCAGTATCTGCTCTTGTTGGAACGCCACCACCATTAACAGGCATAGCGGTAAAGGCTGTATCCGTTGTACCTGTACCAGCACCTGTGTATACAGGAGCATTTCTATCAGTACTTGAATTATATGCAACAATGTACCCAAGTTTATCAATTCCTATTGGTCCCATTGCTCTTAATCCATACAATGTCCCCTCTTGGGCATTTGCAGCTTGTGTTTTATCTTCAGAACTTACATATTGTGCAGACAAGATGTGTGCTCCCATTGCATAGTCAGCTTGAAAATATAAAGCATTTTTATCTGTAGCAGATGTAACACCATTTTCATCTAAGTATTGAGCTTGTAATGTTAAATTTTCCACAGATGTATTTTTTGCATAAATTGTATAAGCTCCATCTTGAAACTTATTGAACTTTGATACATCTTGTGTACCATTAGTTTTACCTTGGTATTTACTTACATATCCAGCAACTAATGTTGTATCTGGAATATCTGTATTTGTTAATACATATGCTTCAAATGAATCTTTAATTAGAGATTCTGATGATTTGCCATCTAATGAACTACTAAGAAGAGGTGTTGTAATGAATTGTCTACCTGCTTTTAGATTGGTATTAGCAATAGTATAATCTACATATGATTCTGATAATACGGCACCAGATACATTCAGATCATTTGCAAATATAGCATTCTTGTTAGTATCTGATAAAATTGATGAAGCTTGAAAAGTTGCTCCTAATTTAATACCATAAAAACTATCAGTAATGATACCTAAACTCCCGCCAACAGCAAGGATACTATCATCTTTTGTTGCAGGTAAAGCTTGTGTACCTGGGTCAAAGTTTGATTTTGCGTAAACTGATTTTAGTTCACCTTTAACTTTTGAATCTGCGAATGCTGCTGCAATGCTATCACTTGCATTTGCAATAGTTGCAAATGTAGATAATGTAGCAATTGTAGCTAGACTTAATTTTGTAAATCTTTTCATTTTATTCCTTTGTAGTTATATATTTTAGATTTGAAAAAATCAAATCTAAATTATTAAGAAGAAGTTTATATGAAATCAATCGCAAAATTATCGCAGATTTTATTATTGTGTATTTTTATATGTCTTCTACTTCTTTTGGATAAGAACCTAAAATTTTTATATATTTTGAGTGTTTAGTTAAAATCTTCTGAATATTATCATCATTTTTATGTCCTACAAATTCTATAAAAAATGTTGATACACCATTTACTATATGGGATTTTATTTTACTCAGACTGATTTTTGCTTTTTTAAAACTATTAAGAAATGTAATTAAACTCCCATACTTATTTGGTAATTGAACAATAATAGTTGTTTTGTCACTTTTAGTTTTAGATGATTCATCACTAGAGATTACAAAAAAACGCGTTCTATTATTTTTATTATCTTCAATATTTTTAAATAAAATAGGTATGTGATTATTTTTTGCAGCATTTTCAGAGCATATAGCTGCAGAGTTTGGAGTTTTTGATGCCAACTTTGCAGCTTTAGTAGTTGATTCTACATAAATATATTTAGCTTCATTTAAATGATAATTTTCTAGAAAAATAGAACATTGATCAAATGCAATATCTTTAGAATATATAGTATTTATCTCATTAATATTTTTACATGTACTTACTAGCGTATGATGAATATCAAGAACAATTTCTCCTACAATATTTAGATTAAATATATTAAAAGAGTTAATTGTATCCCCTACCATTCCATTAGAACTATTTTCAATTGGAACAATTCCATATTTTGCTCTATTTTCTGAAACTTCAAGAAAAATATTTTTAATAGAATTAACTGAAAAATAGCTAGAGTTTTTGCCAAATTTACTTTCTGCAGCTTCTTGAGTATAACTACCTTCTGGACCTAAATATGCAACTTTTTCAATAGAAATAAGGTTTCTTCCTAAATTAAATATTTCATTATAAAATATCTGTATATCATTATATGTAATGTGTTCATAATTTATATCTTTCAATTTTTCTATTAGGGTCTTGTTTACATCAAAAGAATTTAAATATTCGTCATCTTTTACTAGTGATATTCTTTTATTAATAAGTTTTAATATTTCTTTATCTAAATCATTAATCAAATTAATTTTTTTATTAATTTTTTTGTTCATATAGTTTTCCTATATTATAAATTATTTAATATTGTATATAAAATTTATCGCAAATTAATTGCAAAGATTATTTGCATGGTAAAATTCAATTTAAGTTTATAAAGAATGTCTATTTAATTGTATTCATTACCACTCTGATGCAATAATGAAATAAAATAATGCATGTATTCTTATATATTATTTTCTCTTGTAATATTTTCAATAGTTTTATTTGCAACTTCAGAACCTTTTTTATAAGGTATAGATAAATATTTTTTAATAGTATTTAAATCAGAATGACCTAATGCTCCTGATAAATAAGTTGCATTAATCCCTTGTTCTGCCATAGCTGATACAACAACATTTCTCAAATAGTGAATCCCAAAATTTGGGTTATTTAATGCTTTTTTCAACTTTCTTGTTTGAGCTTGAATGTTTTGTATGTATATTTTATTGTTAGTTGGAGATTCAAAAACATAATCTTTTTTATTTGTTTGCATTGCTAATAAAAGTAGGGCAATTGATTCTGGTAGTATAAATGTTTGTTTTTTACCATTTTTAGTGTTTGGTAAAGTATATAGCATATTATCAAAATCAATGTATTCCCATCTAAGTGTTAATATCTTATTTATACTTGTAGGTTATATATTTATGAACATACAAAAAATAACTATATATTAAAGACATATGAACAAGGCTATTCACAGTATGTAATTGCTAAAATAATTTGAATATCACAGCCAGAAGTTAATAAGATAATTAGGAGAAATAGTTGATAGAGTTATGATTATCAGCTGACTCCTATAATTTATACATGAGGAGATAAAATGAAAGTTGGATTTATAGGACTTGGAATCATGGGAAAACCTATGGCAAAAAATTTATTAAAAGCCGGTTACGAATTAGTTGTTACAAATAGAAGTAAAACTTCAGTTGATGAATTAGTAAATGCTGGTGCAATAGGTGCAAATAGTGCTAAAGAGCTTGCCCAACAAGTTGATGTTGTCATAACAATGTTACCAAACTCTCCTCAAGTAAAAGAAGTTATCCTTGGAGAAGATGGGGTTATTGATGGAATTAAAGAGGGTGGGGTAATTATTGATATGAGTTCAATTGCACCATTAGCTTCACAAGAGATTTCAGCTCAACTTGCTAAAAAAGGTGTTGAATTACTTGATGCACCAGTAAGTGGTGGAGAACCAAAAGCAATAGAGGGAACACTATCTGTTATGGTTGGTGGAAAAAAAGAGGTATTTGATAAGTTTTATGAACTGATGATGTCAATGGCTAGTTCTGTTGTTTATACTGGAAAAGTTGGAGCGGGAAATACGACAAAATTGGCAAATCAAATTATTGTTGCACTCAATATTGCTGGCATGTGTGAAGCTTTAGTTTTAGCTACAAAAGCTGGTGTTGAACCTGAGTTAGTTTATCAAGCGATTAGGGGAGGGCTGGCTGGAAGTGCTGTCTTAGATGCAAAAGCTCCTTTAGTTATGGATAGAAAATTTGACCCAGGATTTAAAATCAATCTACATATTAAAGATTTACAAAATGCACTAGATACAGCGCACGAAATAGGTGCTCCTGTTCACCTTACCGCAGCTATAATGGAAATTATGCAAGCGATGAAAGCTCAAGGTGAAGATAATTTAGATCATTGTGGACTAATCAGGTACTATGAAAGGTTGGCAAAAGTTGAAGTAAAAAGATAATTTTAGCTAAGAAGTTCTTCCCCAAAGTTATTTAAAGCTCTTTTTATAAATATTTAAAACTGTATCTAAAAGAGCTGCAATTACAGGACCTATAATAATACCTACTGGACCAAAAGATATTATTCCTCCAAGGATTGATATTAGAATAACAAGATCAGGTAGTTTTGCATCATTTCCTACAATCCATGGGCGTAGTAGATTATCAACTAACCCTACTACTATTATTCCCCATACACTAAGCGCTATTCCCCATGCAATACTGCCTGTAAGTATGAGGTATATCACTGCTGGCACCCAAACTACAGGTGCTCCTAAGCCTGGAATAGCAGAAAGAAGAAAAACAACACTTCCCCAAAATACTGGTCCATTAAGTCCTACAGCCCAAAATGATAATCCTACCAATAGCCCTTGAATAAATCCAATTATAACTATACCTTTAAGTGATGCTTTAGTTACCATAAGCCCACGGTTCATCAGCTCATTATAATCTTTTTTTGAAAGAGGAAGTAAAGAGGCTAGAGAAGCTAGTAACTGTTGTCCATTTATTAAAAAGTAAAACATAGCATAAAGCATAATAAATAAACTCATAAGAAATCCAGCAGTTCCTTTAGTCGCACTAGACAAACTTGAAACTAACCAACTTCCTATTGCACTTGTTGCATCAGAGGCTTTTTTGAGAAGAGTTTCATTTATAGAATCAAACTTCTCTTGCAGTGGCAACCAACTAGGTAGTTGTTTACTTATTGAGAATTCATCATTTAAAATCTCTTTTACTATAGGAGTTGTTTTTTGGCTGAATTGTATTGCTTCATTTGTCACCATACCAGTAAGTGCTGCCAAGGGAAACCCTACAGCTAAAATTGATATAATCAATACAATAGAGGCTGCCAAAGCAGATTTGTTTTTTAAGTATAAAAGAATTTTATGATAGAAAGGATAAAGTAAGCCTGCAAAGATTGCAGCAAGCACTAGAGCTATTAGAAACTCTTGAATCATTCCAATAAAACCCATTAGTACTGTAAACAGCAATATTAATATAAAAGCTTGTTGAAATTTATTGGGTCTTTTTCCTTTCATTATTAAGCTCCTTAGATATTATATAACTGTTAGTTAAAGAAAACTATACCAATTTTCTAATTAAATTCTATAAAAATTGATAAGGTATCATTTTTATTTTTTAACCCAATTTTCTTTATTATTTTTTTCATATACATTTTTTACAGCAGCCCAAGCAACTTTATGAGCAACTTCTTCTCTTGAACTGTCATCTTTTCTATCTTTTGGGTCTTTGTACTCTTCCCATGCACTATTATATGCTTCTTTATAAATCTCTTGTGCATGTTTTGGTAGGTTGTTTTTTGCTTGTTTTGGTAACTCATTAATACTTTTGTATGGCATTTTTTCCTCCAAATTAAATTAATTTGTTAATTTCAATAAACATAAAACTGGTCTGACACTTTTTATAATATAAGTGCCAGACTCTTTATTTGTAGTATGCTAAAGTAGTTTATTTTGTTGAGCTAAATTCTTTTTCAGATTTTTCCCAAGCTTTTTCTAAATCTTTATACGCATCTGAAAAGCCTTTTTTCGTGTATTCCCATGCCTCAGCAGTACTATTTTTCATACCACCATACCATTGGGCAACTTGATTACGTTGTTTACGAAGAGTTCTAAGATTTTCTCGGGTTTCCATACGAACAGCTTTGTTCATTTTATCCCATTGTTTATCAACCTTTGACTCTAAAGTATCAACACGTTCATCTAGCTTATCTAAACTCTCTTTTGCTTTTTTTAGTGTTTCATCTTTTTTATCTACAGTATAGTTTCCAATAGTTTTAAATAACTCTTGGGTCTCTTTTTTTACTTCTTTAATTGAGGTATCTGTATCTTCACTTTGAGCATAAGACAATGAGGTTGCAAGACCAAGTAAACCGATTATCATTAATATATGTATATGTAGTTTCATGTGTAATCTCCTAAATTATATTTGCAATAAGTATGATATTTACTTAAATCTCGAACCAGCTGACTTCAATGCATCACCAAAAGAAATCCAAGCACTGTCAATTCCTGCCTTTAAGTCCTCCCATGCATCATCACTTGCATTTTTAAGCTCTGTGAGTTTCTCATCAGCATTTTTTTTCATAGATTTTAGTTTATCAATTTCTTCATAATATTGGATTTTTTTATCTGCTTTTTCAGCCTCAGCTTTTGCTTTAAGTCTATCTATCTCTGCACTCCATTCATCTAACTGTGCTTGTAATTTTACTTCATATTCTTTTTTCATACTCATGACTTTCTCCTTTAAAATTATTTACGTTTTATTTATTTCTAGTGTTCTAATTAAATATCTACGATATTTATTTTAATTATTCTCTAGAATAAAATACATTTGTAGATACTATAGATTTCAAAGTATCATAGGTAAAAGGCAGTTTTATTGATTTGTATTTCATAATAATCCTCCTTATTTATACTAAACTATAACAAAAGCTAATAAAATATTCCTTAAATAATATAGATAAATTTATGACAAAAGGTCATTTTTTTAATTAATTGTATTTTTTATTGTTGTAATCTTAAATTTAAATAATAGTTACAAGCAAGTAATATAGTTGTTAATAAATTCTTTTATAAAATAAATATATTGTTTTTTTATATAATACTGCTAAATAATAATTTTTATTTGTGATTAATATTCATTATGATAGATTTAAGAAGTCAAGAAGTCGTATTAAAAAATATTAAAGGAGAAGAAATGGCAACTACTCAAGAGGTTACAAAATTAAAAGAAGATATCGAGCTTTTAAAAACAGATATAAAAGAGTTATCTTCTAGTTTAAAGGAAGCTACAGCCGAAAAAGTTAACAAAAGTAAAAGTAAACTTGATATTTTTGAAGATTTATCAATTGATGAATTAAAAGCAAAACTATATGAGTTAAAAAGTAAAGGTTTAGATGAAGTTGGTGAAGTTGAATCTAAAATTAAAAATGATCCTTTCAAAAGTGTTGCAGTAACATTTGGGTTAGGTTTTTTAGCAGCTTGGCTAGTAAAAAAATAAAATGTCAAAAGTTACAATTTCAGAATTTATTATTTCTGTTATAGAATTAATAGAAGCTCAAATAAAAGAGGTAGAATCTTCTTTTGTAAGTAGTGCAAAGGGTTTAATGATAAAACTTTTTTCACTTTCTTTACTTGTTTTGGCATCTATTTTTTTCTTTTTGGGAATAAAAGTTTGGATTGAAAGTTATTTAGGTGAGGTTTTTGCCTATTTTATAACAGCTTTGATAGTTTTAATATTAGCATTAATAGTGTCTAAGGTCGCCTCATGGAAAATAGAACAAAAAAGATAGAAAAACTTAATAATTTAGTATCTAAATTAGAGGGAGATGACTCTATATTTACTAAAAAACCCAGTTCTCTTAAAATTGCTAAGTTAAAACTAAGAGCAATTGATCCTGGGTATGATATAGGTGATACGTTAAAAAGTTTTAATTCAGGAATAAAAGAAGAGTTAATAGCTACCTTTATATCCCAGAATTATGTAAAACCTTTTTTGGTGAAACTATTAGCTAAGTTTTAAAAGTAATTATTAAATAAAGTTAGGAGGAAGAGACAATGTTATCATGGTCATTAACTTTTTTAGTTCTTGCAATAATTGCAGGAGTTTTGGGATTTTCAGGTATTGCAGGTGCAGCAGCAAATATTGCTCAATTGCTATTTTTCGTATTCTTAGTACTTCTTATTGTGTCAGCAGTTGCAAATGCAATGAAAGGTAGACGCCCTTAAATTAATGCTAAGTAGAGTTTTTAGAGTTTTTTACAATTACAAACTCTAAAAACTCTTTTAATAATATCTACACTCTCTTATAGTAAAGATATCTAGCAAGATAGATATAGATAAACTATAGTACAATACCTATAAATAAAAGAATAAGATAAATATAATGGCACATAAAGAACACAAAAAAGGATTACATCCAAGAAATCCTCACAATAAAAGATATGATTTTCCACAACTCATAAAAAGTTTACCAAAACTAGCAGATTTCGTTTTTAAAAATAAATATGATGAACTATCTATTGATTTTGCAGATGCAAAAGCTGTATTAACTTTAAACAAAGCACTTCTTGCTCACTTTTACAATATAAAGAACTGGTATATTCCAGAAGATTATTTATGTCCTCCTATTCCTGGACGGGCTGATTATTTGCATTATATTGCTGATTTACTTGCAGAGTTTCATGGGGGTAAAGTCCCAACAGGAGCAAAGATAAAAGGACTTGATATTGGTATTGGGGCAAACTGTATTTATCCAATAATAGGAAACAGCGTTTATGGCTGGTCTTTTGTAGGTAGTGATATTGAAAAAGAGTCTCTTGAGTCCTCTGAGAATATTATAAAAGAAAATGACTCTTTAATAGGAAATATTGAGTGTAGGTTGCAGTTAAATCCTGATAGTATTTTTACAGGCATTATAAAAGAAGATGATAGGTTTGATTTTACCTTATGTAATCCTCCTTTTCATAAATCACAAGCCCAAGCCCAAGCGGGGAGTAATAGAAAGGTACAAAATCTTACTAAAAAAGTAGTTGAAAAAGCTAGCTTAAACTTTGGTGGTAAAAGCAATGAACTGTGGTGCAAAGGTGGAGAAGTAGCCTTTGTAAAAGCCATGATTAAACAGAGTAAAAAGTATGCAAAAAACTGTTTTTGGTTTAGTACTATCGTATCAAAAAAAGACAATCTTCAATTTATCTATGACACTATTGAGTATGTTAAACCCACAGAATATGACACTATTGAGATGCAACATGGGCAAAAAGTTAGTAGAATAGTTATCTGGACATTCCTTACAAAAGATGAGCAAAAACTGTGGGCATCAAAGTGGTAAGATATAAATAAAAAATAAATATTTTATTTTGCTTCAAAATCAAAAATCTGTAGTATAATTCGCTTTTTTCAAAGGCGAACCCATGGCATTTAGAAACTATGCCCCTATATTTAAAGAAATAAGAAGTAGTAACTTCTTAAAAATACAATCTCTAACACTGTTTTTAATCACATATATTGATTGGACATTGATTCCTTTTGTTACAAAACTTGAAGGAACTTATCTTCCTGTTTTTATGATAAGTTTTTATATGCTAATTGGTGCTTTGGATGGGTTTATTCAACCCCTTTTTAAACATATAAAGATTTATAATATCTACTTGTTTGCTATTATTTTGGATATTGTACAGATATTTTCTTATATGATGTTTTCACAATCAATTTTAATATTTACTTATGTAATATTAACAATATTCACAATTCAAGGTATTACTTTTGAAATAGCAAGAATACATACTGTTGATTTCATGCAAGATGAAAAAGTAGAGTTAAAAGATTATTTAATGATTAGGTCCTTTATGATTTCTGGGGCAATAGTTGCAGGAAGTATTAGTGCAATGATATATGATTATTTTAATAAAGATTTGACTGGCTTATTGATATTTTTATCTATTATAGGTGTGTTTGGAATTATTCTTCAAATAAAATTATATAAAAAATTTAAAAAAAGAATCTATAGTAATAATATAGAAATTCAAATGGATAAAAAAGAGTTGTTTGAAAAATTTAGAGTATAAATATGTTAAAATATGATTTTTAATTTTATGGAGATATTGTGAAAAGATTATTAAATTTTGTATTTATTTTATTTTTATTTGTTGGTATATCAAATGCTGAAGAGTTAAACTATTTAGAAAAAGAGAATAATAGTTGGATTCAGGTTTATAATAACCTAATAAAAACTCAAGCTATTGATGATGAAATAAAAGCATTAGAAAAAGATATTAAAAATGCTAGTGGACAAAAAAGAACAGAACTGAGACAACTTTTAAGTCTACAAGAGAGTAAAAAGAAAATTCTTGATGAATTACCAAAATCATTTGATGATATGTTAGAAAAAGTAATTATTGGAACAAATATAAAAGAGATAAATTTAATAGATTATCTCTTTTCAAATCAAAAAACAAAATTTGCAGTTGAAACTCAGAAATTAAATTTTTTAAGAAAACAGTATGATGAAGCAGTTGAGTACTTGGAAAATGAGCTTAAAATAACTTCTGAACAAGAAAATAAAAATCTTAAAAAAGAAGAGCAACTAAAAAAAATAATAACATATTTTGACAATGCAAAAGGCCTAATAGAAGGTAAAGAAGAGGTATTGAAACGTACAAAAGATTTGTATATTAATGCTTTAAAAGAGTATGAACAAACGCAACTACGTATGCATATCTTAAATCTATCAATTATTATCTTACTTTTTATACTTTTTTATGTATCAAAGTATTTTATCACTAAAAAAATTGACAATGAAGAGAAGCTTTTTAAAATAAGAAAGGCTTTAAACATCACTTTTTTTGTGATTATACTTGTTGTGGTGATTTTTTTCAACATAGGTAACATAATTTATGCTGCTACCTTAATAGGTGTTATTGCAGCTGCTATGACTATCTCTATGAAAGAGTATTTACAAAGTATGGCAGCTTGGTTTCAGTTGGTAATTGGTGGTCAAATACAAATAGGTGACAGAATCTTAATTAATATAAATAATAATCCAGTTATTGGAGAAGTTATTGCAATATCTTTATTTAAAACAACCCTATATGAAAGTATAAACAATACTACTTCTGCTCAAACAAAGATTGCAGGACGTATTGTTTTTATAGCAAATAGTCTATTTGTAAATAACTATGTATTTAACTATACCCATGATAAAATGAAAACTATTTATGACATGATAGAGCTATGTATTCCTTTTTCTACAGATACACAAAAAGCTGAAACAATAGCTGCAGAAGTGGCATATGAAATGACAGAAAAATATATGGAAGTAGCTTCAAAACAGTTTCAAAGTATGAGAAAGCGTTATGATATGCGTTCACGTGAATTTCGACCAAGGATTCACCTTATCCCTGATACAAAAGAGCCTTTTTTTGTTCTTCGTATTTGGTATGTGGCTCCATATCACCAAATCATGGAATTAAAATCACAACTAAGTCAAAAAGTTGTAAAGAGATTACTAGATGAAGGAATCTCTTTTTATACTAAATAGGCTGGCTTAACTTTTTGTAATAGCTAAATGCACTTATAATGTTGTAACATAATATTAAAGCTGAAACAAGAAATAATAAACTAGCTAGATAAATCAGAGCTTTAAAAAACACCGCTAATAAAAAAGTAATATAAGAAACAATATATATGTTGTATTGTAGTTTCATATATTTACTTTTTATTACTTGTGACATCTCCGCATCAAAAATCATTTTTGAACTAAGATGAAACCAGGTAAGAAATGGAACTATTTTATATAACATTCCATTTATAATAGAGTATGCAAACCCAAGACCAAAAGTGACTGCAAGTAAAAAATTAATATCTAAATTAACCCAAATTGATACAATCCAAATAACAGAAGCAACTGATAAGTTTATCATCGCAAAATACCAAAGATTAATTGTAGTGTCTCTTCTTGGTCTTTTTCTATTTTTTAGTAAATAGATTGTTGTAAGTGAAAATATAAGAGAAGATAAAGCCAATAGAGTTTTAAATAGTGGTACTAACTCTGAATTAGTAATTATAAATAGGGACAATAAAAGTATTATTATAGTTACTATCCAATAAAAATGATTTTTTATAAATAATGGATACTCTTTAGTCACATAAAACATAGGAATAACCTTATATGAAACTCCTGAAATAAGCATGATAAGCCATCCAAAGAAGATATAACTAATATGTGCATCAGCAAAGTTTCTTGATGTAAAACCACTATTATGATTTATTAAAGAGAGTATTCCAAATGCTAAACCTAAAATTAAAAATCCAAGGGCTGTTAAAAATGTCTTAACTGTTGGATTTTTATCTTCAGTTTTTAAAATAGTAAAAAAAGTAATTACTACAAAATAAACAATAGCAAGAAGTAAACATAAGCTAGCAATATGCATAAGAATTTTACTTGTTAATAAAAAACCTGTTGTAAAACATATTGTTCCAGTATTTAGCAAAAAGAGTATGATTTTAGCTTGAATATTTACTTTTTTATATGCAACTCCAATAATGACAGGAATCATCTGAAATAGTGAACCAAACATCACATGAGTGAAAAAACCAAGGGTTAAAACATGTGTAAGAGCTATAGCTTCATAGTAATATCTACCTTCAATACCATTTGCATAAATAAACATACAAATAGAAAAAGTAACTAAGTAAATAGAAGCAATTATGTAATAAAACATAGGGATTTTATAAGGTGGTGCTTGATCTAAAGATAAACCTTGCATTTGCATATTTTAAGCCTTTATTTGTGTATTTTCATCTCAAAATAGTTTTCTTCATCTTTTATAATTTCATATCTTAAACTATTTTTTTCAATTGTTTCAAAAAGCTTGCAAGGACTCATTCTATGTTTAAAAATAAGTATTTCATCTTCTTTTAGATTATGTACTGCTTCTAATCCTTGCATAAGAGGGTAAGGAGCTTCAAGCTCGCTTACATCTAAAATAATAGTTTTATTTTTGCTCATAGCTTTTTAAACCATCTACAATAGTATCATTTTCATTATTTAATAGATTTTGTATCATTGTATATAACATTTGTTCTTCTTTAGAATTATGTTGTTGGATTAGTATCATTATAGATTCACTTAGTCCAAAAAATCTATCACTATCTTTTTCTTTAAGTGATTCTTCAATTTTAGGAAAAACTGTTCTTGCTTGTTCATGTTCCATTTTCATAACTTGTGTTGGACCACAACCACCAGTAGAGGCTTTTTCATCAAACATTGGAAATAGATAGTTCTCTTCCATCTCAAAGTGTTTTAAAGTCTCATTTTTAAACTTTTCATTTAGCTCAACTGCATTGTCCCAATTTCCCTTTTCAACTGCACTTTCTAATAGTGCAAGTAGTTCATCACACTCTTTATGATTGTTTGACATATATTCTTTAATAGTCATTTTATACCCCTGTTTTATTTTAAATTTTGTAATTTTTGCATAAAATCAGATAAATTAAATTGATGCCAATCAATAGAAAGTGAAATGATGAATATACATGAGTACTATTTTTTTGATTCTTTAGATGAAAAAGAGAAAAAAGAGTTAGAAAAAATAAGCAGAAAGAAAAATTATAAAAAAGATGAAATACTTTTTTATAAAGGTGATGAAGCAAAATATCTATATCTTTTAGTAAGTGGCATTGTAAAGGTTTATAAACATGATTATAAAGATAATGAAATCATTATACATAATTTAACTGCACCTACATTTATAGCTGAAATTGCAAACTATGAAGAGGTACCTTATCCTGCAAACTGTTCATTTGAAACTGATTCAGAAGTTTATGTTATAGAATATAATGAATTTAAAAAAAGATTTTTATTTAAACCAGAGATATCAATGATGCTAATTAAATCACTTACAAAAAAGATAAAGGCATTAGAAAACTTTATAAACTATAACATAACAGCAGATGCAAATATAAAAATAACACAATTTATATATGAAAATGAAGAGATATTATCAAGTCTAAAACAAGTGAAAATTGCTTCAATTTTAAATATAACTCCTGAGACATTATCAAGAAAAATATCAAAACTGAAAAAAGATAAAATCATAGAAAATGATAAGGGTCATATAAAAATATTAAATCATGAAAAGTTAAAAGAACAGTTTGAATTTTGATAATAAATTATTATCTTTTCTTAAATTATTTTAGATATAATCTACATACTTTATAGAGCTGGAAATTAATAAATGATTGTAAATATAAAACTGCCAAATAATATTTCATATGATATAACAATTGATACATTAAAAGAGTTAACTTTTGATAGAAAAGTTGTAGTAGTAACAAACCCAACTGTTAGTGGATTTCACTTAGAATATTTTAAAAATAAAATCAAATCAAACAACCTTAGTATTGTTACAATACCAGATGGTGAAGAGTATAAAAATATGGAAACTGTTGATATGATTCTTGAACATTGCTTTGAAAATAGGTTAAATCGTAAATCATTGCTAGTTGCATTTGGTGGGGGTGTAATTGGTGATATGACTGGATTTTGTGCATCTATTTACCAAAGAGGTATTGATTTTATACAAGTTCCTACAACTCTATTATCTCAAGTAGATGCAAGTGTTGGAGGAAAAACTGGTGTTAATAATAAGTTTGGTAAAAACTTAATTGGAGCCTTTCATCAACCAAGAGCTGTATATATTGACCCATACTTTTTAAGCACTTTACCTAAAAGAGAATTTGGTGCAGGGATTGCTGAAATTGTTAAGATGGCAGTAACTTTTAACAAAGAGTTTTTTGAATGGATTGAGAGTCATGATTTATATGATGAAGAGAATATAAAAGTTGCCATAAAAAAATCTGTTGAAACAAAAGCTTGGGTTGTATCTCAAGATGAAAAAGAAAATGGAATAAGAGCAGCTTTAAATTATGGACATACTTTTGGACATGTTGTAGAAAATGAAACAAAATATTCAAAATATCTTCATGGTGAAGCAGTTGGTATTGGTATGATTATGGCCAATGAAGTTTCTAAAAAAATTGGACTTATGAGTAGTGAAGATGCTTTAAGAGTAAAAAATGTTTTAGAGAAATATAATATTCCAACATCATACAAAATAAATGATGTGGAAGATTTTTATGAGCACTTCTTTTTAGACAAAAAAAGTCTTGATGATAAAATTAAATTTATCTTGCCTGTTGGTATTGGTGATTGTAAAATTACTGATGAAGTATCTAAAACTGATGTTATTGACGTTTTAAAAGGATTTTAATTGAAAAAAATATTTTTTCTAGTTTTTACTGTTTTCATAACTTTGAATTTAACAGCTGCTCAAATAGAAGACTCTAAAGATTTAAAATCTTTTGTTGAAAAAACAGAAGTGAGTGAAGAACCTAAAGTTGTTCTTTTAGATCCAACACCTGAAATAAAAGCAAAAATTGATAGTTTTATTTTAGAAATAGAAAATATAGATGAACAACTTGAAGATAATATATTGTTAAAAAGATATTCAAATTATATTGCATATAGAAGCATCTCTAAAGAACTTCATGAATTAAAAAATGAATTATCTGATGTAAACAAAAAAAATAGAGATTTACTTTATAAAGTAGAAAATAAAATTCGAATTAAAAACAATGAGTTAGAACTAATTTCTGAATATAAAGATTCACCAATTGGAAAACTTATAAATCCTCCTGAAATAGAAAAATATGAAGCTATAACAAACCCTTTTGGTATTATAAATGCTCTTTCATATAAAAAGAAAATGAAAGATCATAAAAAAGAGTTTACAAATATTATAAAAGATGTTACAAGATTGATTGGGCTTTTAGATAAGAAAATCTTACTATATTTAGATTTATATAATCTAGATCCAAAAGATGAATATGAAAAAAAGATCAACTTTTTAGATAGTGAGAAAAAAGATTTTAACATGGTGTTAGAAATTCTAACAACTACTAGTGAAGTCTATAATAGAAAAATCGAGCAAGTGATATTAGAAACAGATAATCAAATAGCAGATCAGATTTCAAAAACTTCAATTATCTTCTTAATTATTGCAGTTGTATTTATATTTTCATTTTTAGTAAAACTAACTCTTAAAAAATACTTTTCTCAAAATGAAAACTTCTATATGGCAAATAAAGTTATCAATTTTGTCCTAGTGTTTTTGATTGTAATGATAGTTCTTTTTTCATACATTGACAATGTCTCATATGTTATTACAATCTTAGGGTTTGCATCAGCTGGTATTGCTATTGCTTTAAAAGATTGGTTTATGTCTATTTTTGGTTGGATGGTAATTGTAACATCTGGTTCTATTCAAGTGGGAGATAGAATAAAAGTAACAAGAGGTGGTCTTGAAGCAGTTGGTGATGTTCTTGATATCTCATTATTTAAAATAACTATCAGAGAAGATATTACTTATACATCATACAAAGTTAATAGAAGAACAGGAAGAATCTTTTTTATACCAAATAACTATGTTTTTTCTGAAATGATTGCAAACTATACTCACTCAGGGCTTCGAACTGTTTGGGATGGTATTGATATTACTATTACCTTTGATTCAAACTACAAAAAAGCACAACATATAGCAAAAGAGATATTAAAGCACTACTCAAAAGGCTACACTGATATTACAAGAAAACAGTTATCTAAAATGAGAAATAAGTATGCCCTAAGAGCAACGGGAGTTGAACCTAGAGTTTATACTTTTGTTGAGCCTTATGGTATTGTTATCTCTTCTTGGTATCTTACAAACTCTTATGCGGCATTGGTTTTACGAAGTACTATGTCTCCAGAGATATTACAGGCATTTATGGCTGAGGATGATATTACGATTGCTTACCCTACGCAACAAATTAATTTTACATCAAATCAGCCTGACAGAGTTCCACCTGCAGACTTGCCTGAGGTTCCATAAAGTATGAATTTTCTAGATACAAAACCAAAAGTATATTTTAAAACCTTTGGTTGTAGAACAAATGTTTTTGATACTCAAGTTATGATGAGCAATCTAAAAGATTTTGAAATTACACAAAATGAAAAAGATGCAAATGTTGTTGTTATAAACTCTTGTACTGTTACAAATAGTGCAGATAGTACAGCTCGTGGTTATATAAACTCTTTAAATAAACTTCCTAAAAAACCAAGAGTTATTTTTACTGGTTGTGGAGTTTGGACAAAAGGTGAAAACCTCTTTAAAGAAGAGAAGGTAGATTCTTTATTTGGACATAGTGAAAAAGAGAACATCAATGAACTTCTTAAAAATGATGAGAGATTTTTTACAGCTGGTGATTTGGAACATATTGATGAGACTATTGTAGAAGAGTTTGTTGGTAAGAGTAGGGCATTTATTAAAATCCAAGAGGGTTGTGACTTTAGATGTTCATATTGTATTATTCCTTATGTAAGAGGAGATGCTAGAAGTTATAGTGAAGATAAAATATTAGAACAAATATCAACTCTGGCATCAAATGGATTTGGGGAGTTTATTTTAACAGGGACAAATGTTGGCTCTTACGGTAAAAAACAACACACCTCATTAGCAAAACTTTTAAAGAAAATATCCTTAATAAAAGGCGTTAGAAGAGTAAGACTTGGTTCTGTTGAACCTATTCAAATAGATGATGAGTTTAGAGAAATCATCAATGAACCTTTTATGGCAAAACATCTTCATATAGCTCTTCAACACACTTCTAAAAAAATGTTAGAAATAATGAACAGAAGAAATAAAGTCTTAAAAGACTTAGAGCTTTTTGAGTTTTTAAGAGACAATGGTTATGCCCTTGGAACTGACTTTATAGTAGGACATCCAGGTGAGACTGATGAGTTATGGAAAGAGGCTGTTGAGAACTTACATAGATTTCCCCTTACTCATGTTCATGCTTTTACTTATTCAAAAAGAGATGGAACTCCAAGTGTTACTATGAAACCTCAAGTAAAAGGTGACATTGCTAAAATAAGATATAATGAACTTATTTCAATAATAGATGAGAAAAATTATAATTTTAGAAAAAACAATAAAAATACTTTAGAAGTGCTAATTGAGCAAGAGAAAAATGGAAAATATATAGGACTAGACCAATATTTCAATCAAATAGAGGTAGAAAGTAGTGCTGATTTGGTTGGAGATTGGGTTTTCTTAAAGAATTATGAAGCAAAGGAAAATGGTAATGTTGCAAAATTCTGATGATTATAAAAAAAATAAAGATAAGAATTTAAAGCTTATGCTTTTATCTGGAATTGCACTTATTGTGCTTTTCTTTTATACTATTTACAAAAGCTCTTCTTATATTCAAAGTAGTACTTATAGTTTTGGTTTAGTTTTTATAATTTTCCTTTTGGTATTTGCTGTTATTGCAAGACTTAAAAAAGATAAAATTCAAGAGTTTATTAATAAAAACAAAATTAAAGATTCTGTTTTTGAACAAGAGCTTCAAAAAACAAAAGTAAGTAAGGAAGAAGTAGAAGCAGAAGATAACTCTCATATAGAAGTTATAAAACCCAATACAACTTTTAAAGATATTGCAGGAATAGCAAGTGTTAAAGAAGAACTTGAAGAGATAGTAGAGTTTTTAGATAATCCTAAAAAATACCATAAATATGGAATAAAACTACCAAAGGGTGTTTTACTTTATGGACCTCCAGGTGTGGGTAAAACTTTGATAGCACGTGCAGTTGCTGGAGAAGCAAATGTTCCATTTTTTTATCAAAGTGGTGCAAGTTTTGTTCAAATATATGTGGGAATGGGAGCAAAAAGAGTTCGTGAACTTTTTGCAAAAGCTAAAGCAAATGCTCCTTCAATAATATTTATAGATGAAATTGATGCTATTGGAAAAACAAGAAGCGGCAAATCAAATGATGAAAGAGAATCAACACTTAATGAACTTCTAACACAAATGGATGGTTTTGAAGGTGAAAATGGTGTAATAGTAATTGCCGCAACAAATAAAATAGAAGTTCTTGATGATGCACTTTTAAGAGCGGGAAGATTTGATAGAAGAGTAAGGTTAACACTTCCTAATATCAAGGACAGAGAGTTGATTTTAGAGCTATATTTAAAAGCAATCAAACATACACTTGATATCAAAAAACTCTCAACAAATCTTTCTGGTTTTTCATCTGCTTCTATATCAACTCTTATAAATGAAGCTATGCTTTATATGATAAAGTCAAATGATAGTGTTCTAGAAGATAAACATATAGAGATTGCTAAAAATAAATTAGAATTTGGAAAAAAAGAGAATTTTGTTTTATCAGATAATGAAAAAGAGATATTATCTATCTATCAAGCTTCAAAGGCTTTTATTACAAAAGAAAGAGTCTCTTTATTTGATGAAAATAGTACAAATCTAAAAACTATATTTCCTTCAAAAAATGAGTTAAAAAAAGAGCTTAAAAAATATCTTTCTGGTAGTATTGGTATTGAAGTTTTAAAAGATGAACAGTATGCTATTTTTGAAGAGGATTTAAAAAAAGCAGATGACTTAGCAAAAGATATGGTTGAAAAATATGCTATGGCAAAAGATTATAAAGAGTTAATAGAGCAAACAAAAGTTGAATTAAAAACTCAACTTGATGAAAACTATGATGAAATAAATAAATTAACAAAAATTATGATTGAAAAAGAAGTAATAGAGAAAAATGAACTCTAGATATTTTTCAGGATTTTCACTAGAAAATGAAAAAGAGCTTTTTAGTGAGTATATAATAGAAAATGATTTTACTATTTCTGGCTTTTCATATGGTGCAATAAAAGCTTTTGAAGAGGCTTTAAATACTCAAAAGAGAGTTGATTTACTTCAACTTTTTTCACCAGCTTTCTTTCAAACTCAAAATAAAAAATTTGTAAGAATGCAATTGATGTTTTTTAAAAAAGATTCAAAGAACTATTATGAGAATTTTTTAAAAAATATATCCTCTCCCTCTTCTTTTGAAGTTTCAACATACTTTAAAGAGGGAACTTCTGAAGAGCTTCAAACTCTACTTACATATAAGTGGGATGAAGAGAAGTTAAATACTCTTTTAAATAGAGGAACTAAAATTGAAGTCTATTTAGGTGGTGTTGATAAAATTATAGATTCACCAAAAGCTTGTGAGTTTTTTAAAGATTTTTCAACAGTATATTTTATGAAAAATTATGGACATATTTTAAAAGGATAATAATGATAGCAAAAGTTGTCCTCGTCGCTTTGCTTCTGCGAGATAAATCACAAGCGATATATGGAATTGATAAGAAAGGAATTTTATGAAAATAAGAATTGGAATACTAACAGCAAGTGATAGAGCAAGTAAGGGTGTTTATGAAGATTTATCTGGACAAGCAATTATTGATACATTAAATGAGTATCTAACAAGCAAATGGGAACCTGTTTACAAATGTATTGAAGATAGCCAAGAGACAATTGAAAATACACTAAAAGATTTAATTGATAATGAAAAGTGTTGTTTAGTTGTTACTACAGGGGGAACTGGTCCAGCTGCAAGAGATGTTACTCCAGAAGCTACTGAAAATGTGTGTGATAGAATGATGCCAGGATTTGGTGAACTTATGAGGGCAGAGTCTTTAAAGTTTGTGCCAACAGCTATCTTATCAAGACAAACAGCAGGACTTAGAGGAAGTTCTCTTATAGTAAATCTTCCTGGAAAACCAAAATCTATAAGGGAGTGTTTAGATGCAGTTTTTCCTGCAATTCCATATTGTATTGACTTGATGGAAGGACCTTTTTTAGAGTGTAATGAAGAGGTTATAAAACCTTTTAGACCAAAAAAGAAATAAAAGTAGGAGTAATCTTGAAACAAATCACATTAACCTTAATTTTATCAGTAATTCTTTTTTTTCTATTGAATTCTTTTTTTAGTACTCAACATGCTACTTTACTTTCAATAATATTTTTTCTTGTTGTATTGTGGTCAAATGAGGCCTTACCTTTAGGGGTTGTTTCCTTGTTACCAATTTTACTTTTTCCAAGTTTTGATATTATTAGTACAAATGAAACCGTATCTAATTATTCAAAATCAATAATCTTTTTGTTTTTAGGTGGATTTATGATAGCAATTGCGACACAAAAAATTGAGTTGCATAAATATATTTCAAATAAGCTATTAACACTTTTCCCAAATACTGCAAGAGGAATAATATTTTCATTGGCTATTACTTCTGCATTTTTGAGTTCACTTATATCAAATACAACAACAGCTCTTTTATTGATACCAATTGCCATATATTTAAGTGATGATATAAAAATAAGACTTAGATTTGTACTTGCAATTGCATATGGGGCAAGTATAGGTGGAATTGTAACTCCAATAGGAACACCTCCCAATCTTATTCTTTTAGGGTTTATGGAACAGCATCATTTAGAAGCAATACCTTTTATAAAATGGATAGCTTTAACTTCTCCTTTGGCAATTGCAATGCTTATTATTATTCCTTTTATTTTATCTTTAGGGGTGAAAAACTTTGAGATAGATGCAAGTTTAAAAGAGTTGAAACCTTTAAATTGGGATCAAAAAAGATTACTTTATATTTTGGGATCTTTAATAGTTTTATTATTCGTTAATTCTAAAATAGAACCTTATTATATGGGACTTGGACTAAATGAAAAGGGTATATTATTAGGTTATGGTTTGCTTATGTTTATGCCAAAAATTGGTTTTTTAACTTGGGAAGACACAAAAAAGATTCCTTATGAGATTATGTTTTTATTTGGTGCTGGTTTTTCCATTGCAATGGCATTTTCAAAAACAGGACTAGCTGATGTAATTGCAAATCAACTATTGTCAGTAACAGACTTGCCAATAATATTGCTAATAATACTAGTTGCATCTTTGGTTACTTTTACTACAGAAATAACTTCCAATACTGCACTTATTTCAGTAGTTTTACCTATTATTTACTCCCTTGGTAATGTCGGAAATATAGATGTAGCATTGATTTTATTTGTTGCAACAATTTGTGCCTCTTATGCTTTTATGTTGCCAATAGCAACCCCACCAAATGCAATAGCTATGAGTAGTGGTGTGGTAAAAGTAAAAGATATGGCTAAATATGGATTAGTGTTTAATATTTTAGGTATAGTTCTAGTTACAACTACTGCTATACTTTATTGGCAGTTTTATTTATAATTTATACAAACTAAACAATAACTTGCTAATATTTAGCAATTAGGAGAAAGAAATGAAAAAGATATTTAAAATAGTATTAATGATTGGTATTTTATTTTCACTGAATGCAGTTGCATCTGGAGAATTAAATAAAAAAGAGATGAGTGAAATAGAGAAGTTACCTATTTTTACAGGTTCTGGTATGCACATTATGAAAGCATATAAAGATGAACAGTTTTATTTATTAAGAGTGAATATTCAAGAAAATGTTCAAGAGTTAGTTTTAACAGCTGATAAAAATTTTTTAATCGCTGGTAAAATTTATAATACTGCATCGGGTGAAGAGCTTAGTATTCCAAATGATGTATCTATTTTAGATGGAAAAGAGGCTTTAACATATGGTACGGGTAAAGATGTATATTATTTGTTTACAGACCCTGAGTGTCCATATTGTAAAAAGTTTGAATCATATTTTGAAGATATAAAAAAAGATGTACAACTTAAAATATTTTTCTTCCCTTTAAGTTTTCATAAAAATGCCATAGCTTTAACACAATATATTTTAGATAATAAAACAAATGATGCTAAAGTAGAAGCAATGATGAATGTTACTGTTGATAGCAAAGAGTTTAAAAATAAAAAATATAGTGATAAACGAAAAGCTTCTTTAAATAAGATTATTGAAGCAAATATGAAATTAGGTGAAGAGTTAGGTGTAAGGGGAACTCCTGCATTGTTTGACATAGATGGAAAAGCTCTATCTTGGGTTAATGTTTTACAAAGATATGGAGTAGAAGTTAAATAATATATGCAAGAGATATTTAAAAAGTTAGACTTAGAGGATTATTTAACATCATTTTCTAAACTATTTGCAAGAGAAAAACCAGTTGTTTTAGAAGGTGATATAAACTTACATCATAGATTTATAAATGAGTTGTCAAAATATGAACTAAAAGAGCCCCAAAAGGTTGAAAACCTTGATGGTAAAATAGTACATATTCAAAAGCAAGGTATATTAAGAGTTGAAGAAGTTTATGAGTTTATAAAGATTATAAAATATTTTCTTTATTTAAAAAGATTTACTTTTGAGGGTAAATTAGCTGAGTGGATAGAAAAAGTAATAATACCAGCTGATATGGAAAGAGTAGTTGATTTCTTCGATTCAAAAGGAAATCTAAAAGAGGGAATTGATGAAGACTTAGATCTTATAAAATCTGCCCTTTATAGAAATAAAGAGTCAATCAAACAAGCCTTGTACAAATCTATAAATAATAGTAAATTAAGACCTTATTTAATTGATTCACAAGTTCATTATGTAAACTCAGAAGAGACGCTACTTGTGCGTGGAGGCTTTAATAATATTATAAAAGCTACTGTTATACATAGATCAAGCTCAGGATTCTTTTATATCTTACCTCACTCAATTTCAGAACTCAAACAAAAAGAGTCTGATTTAAAAAACAAACAAGAAGAAGTTTTATTAAAGGTGTGTAAATCTATCTCTTCTACTTTTGAAAAAAACTTACTTTTTATAAAGTTCTTAAATAAAGAGTTTGATAGGATTGACCACTATTTAGCAAGATTGTTTTTTGCTAAAGATGGAGATAAAAACTTTATAATTCCTTCAAAAAGTGGTAAAAATATTTTAAAAGAGTTTGTTCATCCAGCACTTCATGGTGGAAAACCTATATCTGTAGATTTTTCAAAATCTGTTATTATGATAACAGGTGTAAATGCTGGTGGTAAAACAATGATGTTAAAATCTATACTTTCAGCAGTTGTTTTATCAAAATACTTAATCCCATATAAAGCCAATGAAAAGTCTTCAATAGGATACTTTAAAAATGCCTTAGCTGTTTTAGATGACCCTCAAAGTGTTAAAAATGATATCTCTACTTTTGCAGGTCGTATGGTAGAGTTCTCTAAACTATTTACCCAAAAAGATGTAATAGTTGGTGTTGATGAGATAGAACTTGGAACTGATTCCGATGAAGCTGCTAGTTTGTTTAAAGTAATAATTGAAGAGCTTATTGATAAAAATATTAAAATCATCATTACAACTCACCACAAAAGATTAGCTGCACTTATGGCTGCAAATGATAAAGTGGAGTTAATAGCAGCTATTTATGATGAAGCAAACCAGAAACCAACTTATGACTTCTTACAAGGTACTATTGGACGTTCTTATGCTTTTGAAACGGCACAACGATATGGTATACCTGTAAATGTAGTAAAAAAAGCAAAAGATGTTTATGGTGATGATCAAGATAGGCTAAATGAACTAATCGAACGAAGTAGTGCCTTGGAAATGGAATATAAACAAAAAATTGCTAAACTTGATAATGAGATTGAAACACATCAAAAACTAAATAAAAATCTCAAAGAAGCAAAACAAGACCTTGATGACCATATAAATATAGAAAAATCAAAGCTTCATAAAGAGTATAGTGATGCAAGAGAAGAAGCAAAAAAAGCTATAAAAGCAAAAATCTACCAAGAGTCACATCAACATCTTAATATTGCACATAAAAAAGCAAAAGATATAAAAGTAGAAAAAGTAGAAGAGAATTACAACTTCAAAGAGAAAGATAGGGTAAAATATAAAAGCTCAAAGGGTGAGATTATCTCAATAAGAGGTAAAAAGGCTTTAATCTTAACAGATGCAGGAATGAGACTCCATGTAACTGTTGATGAGTTAAGACCATCAGGAAATGAAGTTAAACCAAAGGTTAAGAAAAAAACAACTGTAACAATTGAAAAACCTCAAGGTGGACATGTAAATATTGACTTGCATGGATTAAGAGGTGATGAAGCAGTTGAAAAACTTGATAAGTTTATTTCTGATTGTTTAATATCTGGTTTTGATGAAGTTTTAGTATATCACGGTATTGGTACTGGAAAATTATCAAAAATAGTAAAAGATTTTTTAATAAAGCATCCAAGTGTTAAGTCATTTACTGATGCTCATCCTAGTCAAGGTGGCTTTGGTGCGAAGGTAGTAAAATTATAGAAAAGGCAGCAATCATGGATAAAGAGCTAGAAAACATACAAAAGTTTTATGATGTGATAATTGAGTTTTTTGTTAATTATAGTTTCCAATTAATTGGTGCGATTATAATTTTTCTTTTAGGTTGGTTTGTCGCAAATAAAGTATCTGCGTTTGTAAGACGTATTTGTGAAAAAAATGAGCTTGATGTTACTTTGACAAAGTTTATTGTAAATATTATTAAGTTTTCAATTATTATTGGTGTGTCAATAGTTGCAGTTGGAAAACTTGGTATTACATTAACTCCTTTTATTGCAGGTATTGGTGCGGCTTCACTTGGTGCTGGTTTAGCATTACAAGGAACACTTTCAAACTATGGGGCAGGGCTTTCTATAATCATAGGTCGTCCTTTTATTGTAGGTAATACTATCAGTGTAGATGGTGTTTTTGGTGTAGTAGAAGAGATAAGATTAGCGCATACTATTTTATCAACTGAAGATGGTGAGCAAATTACTATTCCAAATAAACACATTATTGGTGAGATATTAATTAACTCTTTTGAATATAGGATTGTAGAGTCTGTAGTTGGAATTGACTATGAATCAAATCCAGAAGAAGCAATTCTTGTGATATCTAAAGTAGTAAATGACTTTGATGCAGAAATCATTTCAAAAGAGCCTAAAGCTCAAGTTGGTATAAAAGAGTTTGGTGACTTTTCTATTAATATTGAAGTGAGATATTGGGCTCATACAAAACTATTCTTTGATACTCAATATAAAGTAAATCTTGGTATTTACAAAGCTTTAAAACAAAACAATATAAATATTCCTTTCCCTACATACAACATTAAGAAGTAGTTAGATAACTACTTCTTTTTTATATCTATGGCTAAATCAAACTCAGCATATTTAGCATTTTTTTCATCTAAGACTTTTATTTTGTCATTGATAAATAATCTTTTTTCACCTATTGCTTCTTTTTTAAGTAGATAGGCTTTTATAGAGTCTATTCTTTTTAAAGCTAAAGCTTCCATCTCTTGTATTGTAACTTCTATTTTTGATTTTAGTATATTTTTGATTTTGGCAATGTATGAATCTTTATCAAAGTAATCTTTACCTTTTACTTCACTTGTAAACTCTTTTTTTAGCTCTTTTAAGCTAACTTCTTCATTGCTAGCTTTATATCTATTCTCCAATGCTAATAAATACTTATCTCCATCTTTTAATTTTTTCATATCAAGGATTAGTAAATCTTCAAGTTTTAAGCCTTGAAGAGCACTTTTATCTTTATTTATATCATATGATGGTTCGATTTTTAAAGCAAGGTTTGGTCTTTTTGCAAAGGCTTTTGCAATGTAATCTAGTGTTTCTTTTTCTGAATCTATAAGTATACTTTCCCCATAAATAAATTCCACACTTTTAATTTCGTCTGCACTAATACCTAAAAGCGATGCTAAAAATGAAAATGGAGAGCTTACTGCTTTTATAATAAGGTTTGTAAATACTTTCCATACTGTTGGAGCAATTGAGAATTCTGGATTATCAAGATTTCCTGTAATAGGTAAGTCAATATCTATTATACCTTTTGAGTCTTCCAACAAAGCAATTCCAAGTTCAAGGGGTAAGCTTGCAGCATCAGGACTTTCTACAACTTTTCCTAGTTTAATATCTGTGATAATAATGCTATTTTTTGCATTAAGATTTGATTTGGAGATATTATATTTTAGATTTAGATTTAATTTACCTTTTTCAAGTTCTCTACCTGCAAATTTTGCTGAATAGGGTGTAAAGTTTTTAATTGCTATATTTTTAAATATAAGAGTTACATCTGTAAGATTTTTTATATTTTTATGGTCAACAAAGCCTGTAATTCTTGTATATCCATATCTATCAATTTTACCCTCAAGTTTTAGTTTTGTTGGTTTTGAACTTTTACTATTTAGTTCAGAAAAACTACCATTTAGTTTGGTAATATTTGTTTTAAAAGGAACTTTTAAATTTTTGTCTTGAAAGGTCAATTGGGCATTGTTTATTTTTACTGGACCTATGTCTAATATCATACTAGAGTTTTGAGAAGTAGATGATTTTTTAACTTCTTTTGCTTTTGTCTCTTTTTTGGCTTCTTTTTCTTCTAATATTATTGTGGCAATTGGATTTGTCATATCTACACTAGATAGTTTTAGCCCTTTGTTATCTTTTAGTAGATTATGTAGATTTAATTTTATATTTTGAGCTGTAATATCTGTTTTATTTTTATTATCTTTTAATTCAAAGCTCTTGGTTCCAATTGTAGATTTCTCAACTTTTATTTTAGCACCTAAAATAGAAAGACTATCAAGCAGTACATTTATATCATTTGCTTTCATGTTAGTTCTATTTTTTAAATCATCATATGTAAAGTTTGAGTTGTTTATAGTAAATGATTTTAAATCAACAATCCAAGGCTTTTCATCTTTTGTATCGACTTCTTTTTTACTTGCTGTATCATTTTTAATATTTACTAGATTATCTATATTTAACTTCTCATTTTTATTTGATACAATTTTCGCAAATAAAGAGTTAAATGAGATATCATTTACAGATATTTTTTGTCTTGCTAAGTCTAGGTTTAAATCACTAACTTTAAAGCTATTCAAACTTGCAAGTTCTTTATTGTCTTTTATTAGTTTTAAGTTATTTAAATTAATCTTTGCATTATCAATATATACTTCTAGTTCTTTAGTTGTGTCAACTCTATATCCAAAAGATAAAGATAAGGTTGGCTCTCCAATTTGAAAGTTTAGTAAATCTTTTGTATAACCTAGATATTCTTTTGATTTTAGGTTTTCAAGTTTTACTTTTCCATACATCTTAAAAGGAGTTAGTCTAAATCCACCATCTAAATAGAGTTTTGTATCTTTATTTACATTTGTAACTAGGCTATGAGAGGCAAGGAAGTTTTTAAATGTCCCTATATCATAAAATGTATAGTTGAAATTATTTATATCAGTTGTAGTTTTTTTAGAGTCAAAAATTTGTGTAAAAATAAAATTTGCATCTATGATTTGAGTCTTTGATATTTTAAATGCTGGTATATCTGTTTTTTCACTAGAGCTTTTTTCTACCTCTTTTTCTTGAGGTTTTAAAATAGAGGCTAAATTTATACTTCCATTTTCATCTTGAATTATATTTACATATGGTTTTACTATATTTAGGGTTTTAAAGCTTATATGTGACTCATGTATAGATTTTAAAAGAGCAAAATCAATTTCAAGTTCATCAAAGCCTATTAGCTTCTCATCTTTGTTTGAAATAGAGAACTCTTCAAGTTGTACACTTAATGTATATGGATTAAAAGAAACTTTCTTTAAATCACTTTTAAAAACAAGTAAATTGTCAAGATTTTTAATTATTTGGTCTTTTGCAATATAAGGAATCAAAAAGAAACCTAATAACGAGTAAATTATAAATAGAGAAAGTGAAATCTTAATAAATAGATTATTTTTCATAGGAGACTCCTATTTTAAGTTAATTTATTATAACAGAAGTTTGATAAATTGCATAATGAGACTAGGGTATTAATCAAGTGTCCCTTTTATTATTATTCTCAGACTTCTATTGTTTGTTTTGATATAGAAAAATAAATCACAAATTTGATACAATATCTACTTTAAAGGAATTAGATGACTATTATAGAATTATTTCAAAAATTATTAAGATTTAAATCAATAACACCTGATGATGATGGAGCTTTTGATTTTATAGAAGAGTATTTAGGAAAAGAGTGGCGTTGCATAAAAGTTGATATGGAAGGCACAAAAAACAGATTTTTTTATAAAAAGTTTAATGACAAAAAACAGCATCTGTGCTTTGCTGGACATATAGATGTAGTACCTGTGGGGCAAGGTTGGGAAGTAGACCCTTTTGCTGCTGAAATAGTAAATGGAGTTATAAGTGCACGTGGTGCACAAGATATGAAAAGTGGTGATGCTGCTTTCTTATATGCTTGTAAACACGCTCAAAACTTTGATGGAACACTCTCTATTCTTATGACAAGTGATGAAGAGGGTGAAGGAACTTATGGAACTATCAAAATGCTTGAACACTTAAAAGAGATAGACTTTATACCTCAATACGCAGTAGTTGCAGAACCTACTTGTGAAGAAGTTTTTGGTGATGCCATAAAAGTAGGCCGACGTGGAAGTATAAATGGATATATCACTATAAAAGGTAAGCAAGGACATGCTGCATACCCTGAAAAGTGTATCAATCCCGTACATAATTTTGCAGAGATATTACCAAAAATTGCAGGGTATAATTTAGATAATGGAGATGAATACTTTGCTCCATCTAAGATGGTAATTACAGATATAAGAGGTGGTACAGAAGTTACAAACGTAACACCAAATGAACTAAAACTTATGTTCAATGTAAGAAACTCAACAAATACGACAAGAGAAAGTGTAGAAGAGTTTATCCATGAAAAGTTAAAAGGCTTAAGCTACGACTTTAAAACAACACAAGGCTCTTTTCCCTTTGTGACAAATAAAGAATCAAAAGTGGTGAAAGCAATGGAAAACTCTATCCAAAAAGTTTTAGGAGTACCTACAAAACAATCAACCCATGGAGGAACAAGTGATGCCAGATATTTTGGTGCATTTGGTATAGAAGCCATAGAGTTTGGTGTTATAAACGACACTATTCATAGTATTGGTGAGAGAACTACAGTAAAAGAAGTAGAGGGATTAACTGCTGTTTATGAAGACTTGATAAAGAACTTTTAGAAATAAAAAGGAAGAAAGTATGGAAGATAATCTAAGACAAATAATATGGGACAATTTTGATTTATTACAAGATAAATTTACAACAAAAATAAAACAAAAACTGGAAGAATCACGAAGTAAAAAAGATAAAGAGTCTTTTTATGATTATTTAGAATTAGTTTTTGATATTGATAGCTCTCTTAATTCTAAAATAGAAGATTTTTATTTAGAAAATCTAAAAAGTGATGATATTATTTTAGAGTTGTCTAATATTTTAAAAATTGATAAACAAAAAAGAGATTATCTTTCGAAGAAAAAATATTTGGATATAGCTAAAAAAACATTGGAAAGAAAAGATTTAGACTTTAGTACAAAAGAAGCCTCTCATTTATATTATAATTACTCTAATTTAATACTCTATTTTTATAATGATTTAGAAAAATCAAAAGAGTACTACGAAAAAGCACTAAAAATAAGATTGGAAGTATTAGGAGAGAATCATGCAGATACGGCAGACTCTTACCATAATTTAGGTATTTATTATGATAGGATAAATGATTTTGAAAAATCAAAAGAGTACGACGAAAAAGCACTAAAAATAAGATTGGAAGTATTAGGAGAGAATCATGCTGATACGGCAGAGTCTTATAATAGCTTAGGAGATTATTATGATAATATAAATGATTTTGAGAAATCAAAAGAGTACTTAGATAAAGCATTAAAGATAAGATTGGAAGTATTAGGAGAGAATCATGCTGATACGGCAGAGTCTTATAATAGCTTAGGAGATTATTATGATAATATAAATGATTTTGAGAAATCAAAAGAGTACTTAGATAAAGCATTAAAGATAAGATTGGAAGTATTAGGAGAAAATCACGCAGATACGGCAGACTCTTATAATTGCTTAGGCGTTTATTATGATAGGATAAATGATTTTGAGAAATCAAAAGAGTACTATGATAAAGCACAAAAAATAAGATTGGAAGTATTAGGAGAAAATCACGCAGATACGGCAGACTCTTATAATT
>NZ_CALJLR010000014.1:0-19584 GCF_937982575.1 uncultured Arcobacter sp.
TTACTAAGAAGTAGTATTAAGATAAATATAGACATACTACATGGTAGTATATAGTAGTAAATAGTAGTATATGGTAAGTAAATGTAAGTAAATAGTATTTTATTTATATTATATCCATCTCTTACGCATATAACATTTTGTTAATATATTAACATTTTGTTATATTTATAACTTATTGTAACTTAGTTACTTTTTGTTACTTACTTACATAAAGTTATATGTATACTACAACATATATATGATATAACATATAGTGTTATATCTATATAGGTATATCTACAATTTATATCTATATGATATAACATATAGTGTTATATCTATATAATACAACATATATGTTCACGAATACGCATTGGAGTATATAGGTTAGTATATAAATGGTCATAGACTCTCAATACGTTAATAAGCTTTCAATACGTCAACAGACTCTCAATATGTTAACACATGTTTAGAATACTTTACATATTCAGTTAGAATGAGTTGCATTATGTTTTACAAGGTATCTTTATAGTCGGAACTAAGGATAACCTTAATAAAAGTGATATTCTTCATAGATTATGTGGTGCAAATCACAGGAGCCATGTTCTTAGCCATGCAGTACTGGAGTAGCGAACCTTCCTTCCTAACACAGACATCTCCACTTGATTAAGTTAATCTCCAAACCATAATAGTAATCAACTATCATGTTTCCTCTAATATGTTATATGTGTCGTAATAGTATTTAAAGATTGCTATTTTACAAACTATATATTGCAACCTATATACTACAGAACAATAAAGCTTATATAGTAGTGATGCTATACCATTTGGTCATAATGGTAAAAAAGAAGAAAAAAGGTCTTGATGGCAGAGTTGGTATAGTCAATAATCTAACAAAAGGTACTTCCAAAGGAACTGCATTTGATAAATGGTTAAAAGCTAATGGTGTTGAATTAGACCCCCCTAAAGAATCTGGTGATTTAATCCAGGATATTAAGAACCGTACAGTATGGCTTCAAGAAAGGGAAAAGGTATTGGAAGGGTATATGGTTCTATACAGAAGCATGAAGGCAAGGGGTGCATCAGTATATGGTCAACTAATGGAATTAGATGCAGAGATACTTGAGAAGAAAAGACAACTCAAGTTAGAAGGTAAATCTCCTCTTGATGATGATTCATTAGAAAGAGCAGAGAAGAGAAAGTTTGAGATGATTAAATTTTTGGATAGAATGAAGTTTGATATTGAGAAGACCAAAGCAGACCTATACACCAAATCTGTCTTAAAAGAAGACGAAGATGTCCTATTTACAGTTGATGCAGAGTACGCCCACAAAAGAGATAAAGATGGATTACACAAAGATTGAAGATGAGTTGATAAAGGAAAGAGATGAGATATGTACTCCTCTCCAAGCTAATGAAGTAGTTTCCAAAACTAAAGCCAAGGAAAACATAGGTTACTTTATGTATCATCAATTAGGTATGACTCCGTATGCTTGGCAATACAAAGCATTCAGAGAATTCAGATTACAGAATAAGCATCAGATATGGTGTACTCCTCGTCAGTATCTTGGGAAGAGTACAGCCCTAGCTATTATGGCTTTATGGGCAGTAGTATACAATATGTTTCCAATTGAATCAAAGGCAAACATAACTCAAATTGGTATTGTATCTCGTACCGAAGAACAAAGTAAAAAGTTATTAAGCGATATTAGAACTTTTATGTATTCAGGAGATGACCACATATCAAAGATTACTGGGGGTAAGGTTAAGAAATTCTTCACGAATTTCATTTCAACTAAGAAGGAAGATGCCAACAGTAAAACAGAATTAACATTTAGAGACCCAATCTCAACAAAAATAATTGGAAAGATAATCTGTTTACCACCAACAGACAGAGTTAGAGGATATACATTCTCTCAACTATACTTAGATGAGTCGGCTTTCTTTGAAAGTGATGACTTCTTTATGGAAATTGCTTTTCCTACTTTGTCCATTACCAAAGGTAAAATGGTGATGACCTCCACACCAAATGGACAAAGAGGATTTTTCTTTAAAGTGTTTGACCCATTTGAACAATTTGGAGATAATCCCGAATTCAAAAGGTTATGGCTTCATTGGACTATGATTGAGAATCCAGAGCATAGAGCTGAAATTCAAAAGAAAAAAGAAATGATGTATGCAATTGGAGAAGGTAAGAAGTTTGAACAAGAGTATGATGCTTCATTTACTGCTGCAGTAAACAATTACTTTGACCCTGAAGTAGTAGATGATGCCACAGACAAATCATTACAGAAATGGGCTGACTATTCAAAACCATGTGATATGGGAGTTGACTTCGGAATGGTCAATTCAAATACTGTAATTACTATTTCAAGATTAGGAGATGATAAGATTGCCAGACTAATATGGCATTATGTATACCCTCATGGAGAAGATAACTCTCTTGTTCTTGACATCAAAGAACTAATTCCCAAATATAATATTCAAAGAGTAATAGTAGATGATTGTCCAGAAGGATACCACTTCATTCAAAGAATGGTGGAAGAAGGCATTAATGTTAAGAAGATGTCATTCAGAGGAGAGAAGGTTAAAAAGTATGGTCAATTTAGAGCTAAATTAAGTTCAGGTAAAATAAAGTTTTATAAATCAGATGAGTTGATAAGTCAGATGAAAGCACTTCAAGAGGAAGAAACTGTTCGTTCAACAAGAATAAGTAAACCTCCAAGTGGTTCAGATGATTTTATAGATTCTTTTGTAATGAGTTGCTATTACTTCGTAGATGATAATAAGAAGGTTAAATTCTACGATAATGAAGGAAATGTATTTGGAAGTGATTAGATGGTATGGCAAAAACAGAGAAGAAGAAGAGAATTTAAATGTCCTAAGTGTCATGGAACTTATAAATGGGAAGAATATGATGAAGAAGAAGATATGTGTTTATTCTGTGAGTTTCCAGATGCACAAAGACATAGAGAAGCAGAAGTTAACTATGTTGAAGGTCTTCCAGTTAATCAGACCGATGAAGGTTATGTTATGTCTAATTTAGAAGATATACCTGTTAATCCGAGAAATGAAGCCATAAATAAGCAAGATAGGAAGGTTTTAAGGAAAATTAAAAAGAAAAAACGAAACATTTATATATGATGACAGCACATATAACTATATGTAGAGAGGCTTTAATGACCGTATACGAATAACAATATAGCACCCAATGACTTTACTCAGTATTCCTCTTAGGTAAAGTCAAGGTGACTCTCACGATGGCTTGGTACAACAATTTTTATAAGAACCTTATAGGTTCAAGCAGCAAAGGTACTTTGGTGGCAGAAGCAAGTAAAGGCACCATGAAAGAGTTCTTTGAATCAAATTCTATGGGTAGATTATCTAACGGTTATCAACCACAAGAGAATTTAGACACTTTACTAAATATATTTTTAAATGACCCAGAAGTTAACGCTGCAATTACAACAAGAGCAAATGCTATATTCTCAACTGGCTACACTATTGAAGGAGCTAAAACTCAAGTAGAAAGGGCAGAGAGCAAACTTAAGAAAGCTGGTTTTAACAGAAAGTTTGTCAAGAGATTAGTTCTAAATTATATTTTATATATGAATGCCTTCATTGAAAATGTGGATGGAAAAGAAATTCATCTTCTTGAAGGAACTCAAATGGAGATTGATGCTGATAAGCATGGAGAAATTATTAAATTTATCCAAAGGTCACAAGAAGGAGAAACAATTGATTTTACTCCAGATGAAGTGACTTATATTGCAGCATCTCAAGTAACTACAAGAGTATGGGGAGATGTTTATATGAAATCTCTTTATAGAACAGTTACAACTAAAAATGAAATTGAGAAATTCATGAATTACCTAGCTGTCTCTAATCAATACAGAAATGTAATTAGAGTTGATGGTATGTCAGACGATGATGTAACTTCAATGTTAGCTTATAATACAAGGGCAGAGCAAGACCCAAATATGAAATTTGTTTTCCAAGGTTCCAAAGATAACTTTGATATATTCCCAATGAGGGATATGAAAGAATCAGAGTATTTCATTAAAGAACTTGAGTATCTAAGACAAAAGATTCTTATGCAACTCAAAGTACCTCCAATATTGATTGGAGTACCAGACAATTCTAATAGGTCAAGTGGAGATGACCAGATTAAAGCATTTAACATGAATAACAAAGCAGACAGAGAAGTTTTAGCTGATTCATTCAATAATGATTTATTCCCAAAATTAGGTCTTGGCAATGTTACATTCTCATGGAATCCAATTGATAAGAGAACTGAAAAAGATGATATTGAAATCGCTGAGAAGCTTATCAACATGGGAGCAGATAAAAAACAAATTGAACAATTCTTAAGAGATTCAGGTTTGAATTTACCAAAAGGTAAACTATTCAAAGAAGAAGAAAAAATCCCTGATATGAAAACCCCAGATGAATCTTATCCTTCAAGACAAAGAAAGGATGGAGAAATATCTGAAAATATTGGAACTGGAGAGGATTCAACTACGAGAGAAGACCAAATGATAACAAGGTCTTTTAACGAATATCCTTATGTATCACAATGACAGAAGAAAACATAATTCAATTGACAACAGTTTCTTTTCCACAAATAATAACTGTTGAAACAGCTTCATTACTTTTAAATGAAACTATAACTGAGATGCAAAGAGAAGGTTACACTATTTTATCTGTTAATCATGATGGGGGAAATAAGTTTATTATAGAATACAGGAGGATGAATTAGATGGGTGGTCTTGTTAATAAAGTAAGTCTACTCAATAATGGTCAGACTGTAACTTCTGGAAATCCTATTCCAACAACACAACAATTAAAGATAGATACAGTTATCAATGATACTACATATGATTTAAATGCAGCAGCTTATTCTAAAGCAGTAACTCCAACATATGATTATATAATTGATAATGTTTCATTTGAATTCTCAACGACTGAAAGCAGAACAATCACAATAACAAGTGATAATGGTTCTAAAATATATGAATCTACAAGCACAAATTTATCTGTTGTTTTAAGTTCAATTAATTTTGGTCAAGCATCAGGTCAATCATTTACAGTAGCAATAACTCAAACAGCTGGAGCTTGTACTGTAGATATAACTGCAAATATTAAGAATAGTCCAGTAGCTTTGACAGCAGACCCAGTAATTGCAGAAGGAACAAATACCATAGGTTATGTAGGTATTAAAGATGAAGGTGGAATCCCTGTAAGTGTTGATGATTCAACTGAATCTTTACAAGTGATAGATTATCCACATCACGAGATTCATTCAGGTAGTCATTATTTTATACAAAGTTATACAGACTTATCAATAAATAATGTATTTGATATACAATTTACAACACCAAACACAACTAAATGGATTCACATGTTATACGATATTAACTCGGAATCTGAAACTGCTTGGTTTATTTATGAAGGAGCAACAGCTACAGTTCCTGGAACTTCTGTGACACCATTAAATAATAATCGTAATTCAATTAATACTTCAGCAGTAACAGCTGCCACTCAACAGAATACTAGTTTAACAAATGCAAATTCAGACACAGATGTTAGTGGTGCGACATTATTAGCAAGTGGAATATTAGGAGCAGGTAGACAAGTAGGTGGTACTGCTGGTAGAGATGATGAAATAGTTTTAAAACAAAACACAACATATTGTTTTAGGATAGTTGCAACCGCAGCTGGTTATACTAATTTCCACGTGTTGTGGTATGAACATACAGATAAACACTAAGAATACAAATGACAAAAGAAATAATAGATGGAATTGAACAAGGAATTTGTGGAGTTACAGATTTAACAGAAGGAAGTGTATTGTTTAAAGGTAGTGCGGTTATAAGTGAGGATAATTCAAATTTATATTGGGATAATACAAATAAAAGATTAGGATTAGGTTTAACAAATCCTAGTGAATTGCTAGAAGTAGCAGGAAATATTGCAGTTAGTGGAACAGTAGACGGAATAGACATTGCAACAGATGTTGCAGCTAACACAGCAGCAAGACATACAGCTGTCACTCCAGGCGGAAGTACTACACAGGTACAATTTAATAATAGTGGAAGTTTTGGGGGAAGTAGTGACCTTACATGGGATAACACAAGTGGGCTTTTAGGGATAGGAGCAGCAGCCAATGATGTTCAATGTGAAATAACAACTGATTATGAAAATACAGGCATTGGAAATTCTTTAAATGTAAATTATTTTAGAAATCATTTAGCAGGTGGAGCATTGCGTATGCACAAAGGAAGAGGAACAGCAGCAGCTCCTTTAAGAGCACAAGCAGAAGACACTCTAGGAGGATTAAATGCTTTTGGATATTATGCAAGTTCAGATGTAGCTACCGCTTCTAAATCTACAGGAGCTCAAGGACAATTTTTATTTAAAGCGGCAGAGGATTTCACATCTACAAGCAAAGAAACATATTTTAAAATTGCTCTAACTCCAAGCGGTTTCACAGGAAGTGGAGGACTAGAACAATTTAGAATCAACGCAAATGGAGACGCAATAATAAGCAATGATTTAATAGTAAAAACAAGCCATACACCCAGTAGTGCAAGTGATACAGGAATCACAGGCACAATAGCGTGGGATAGTAATTACATTTATATTTGCATAGCAACTAATACATGGAAAAGAGTTGCAATAGATACATGGTAATTTAATATAAAATTTATTAGATAAATACACAAAAACCAAAAGCTTTATATATGATGAATGCACATATAACTATGTGTAGAGGAATAAAATGCCAATAGAAATATTAAAGAAATTACCCAAACAAGCACAACAAATGTGGGAATCTACTTTTAAGGCTGCAAAAGCTAAGTATGGAGAAGATAGAGCATCCAAAATAGCATGGGCAGCAGTTAAAAAGAAATTCAAAAAGGTTAAAGGTACTTGGGTGGCAAAGACTTCTGATTTCCAAATGTATAAAACAGTTCATTATGAATTTGAATTGGAAAGGTCAAAGAGTGTTACTCGTTCAGCTACAGATACTCATGTTTATTATGATTATGTTCTTTCTTCAACAAGTAAAGATAAGTTTGGAACTAACTTTACAGATTTTGCTTTAAAAATGGGAGCTAATCAAATTAATGAAGAAGGATTAACTGGTTATATAACTAGAAGTGGTCAACATGACCTACAAAAGGAGTTAGCAAGAAAAGGTTTATCTCCTAAAGAAATTGAAGAATATATCCAGAATATGGATTCTGGAATAAAAGCTATAAATGCCAAATATGAGAATGGTAAATTAATGGCAACAATTGAAGTAAGAAAAGATTTGGAAGAGTTGGTTGATAATTATAAGGGAGCAAGTATTGAAGCATGGGTTCCAGATGAAAAAAATATTAATAAGGAATTCCATCAAGCAAGATTTACAGGCTTTATCTTAACACCTGACCCAGCGAATCCAGATGCTGTCAGGGTGGAAGCGTGAAGATATTAATATATCCAGTAGTTGAAGTTGAATTCAAAGAACTTCAAAAACTTATTGAACCATTAGAAGGTGAAGGATTTGAGTTGTTTTTTGCAACACCAAATAAAAACCTAATACCTTTAATGTCTATAAGTAAAATTGTTGTGGTTAACCCCAAAACAATTGATTATGATTTTGCAATAACTATGCAACAAGAATACAAACCACAAGGTAAGTATGTTGTATATAATGAAAAGAACGAATTGAGTGATTTGTATGAAAAAATTGAAAACCTCTTTACCTAAAGTATTGGTAGCAACAACGGTTTATGAAGATAAAGACTATATATTTGATAAGTTTTTAGATAATGCAAGAAATTTAGATTATCCAAACTTTCATGTGTTAATTGTAGACAATTCAAAAACAAGGGATTACTATAAGGTATTGAAAAAGAAAACAAAGAACATGGACAATGTAACTATTGTTCACGTACCCAGAGGAAAACATTCCAGAGAAGGGGTAGCAAACGGATTAAATTATATAAGAGATTATGTAATTAATAATGATTATGATTATTGGATGAGTATTGAATCTGATTTAATACCTCCAAAGAACATTATCTCAAGACTAATGATGCATCAAAAACCAATTGTTGGTTGTATGTATGTAATTGGATATATAGATAATGAAAAACAACCTCCAAGACCTTGTTTATTTCAATTAAGAAGACAAAAGAATGGAGAATTAGAAACTTATAATCTTCCTCCTCAAGAAGGTTATGAATACTTCGGTAAAGGATTAACCAAGGTTCATGGTTGTGGAATAGGAACTGCTTTAATGCATAAATTCTTATTAAAGAAGATTAAGTTTTGGTATATGGACAGTCAAATCAAGCATAGTGACGTATTCATGTATATGGATTTACATAACATGGGTTATGACGTATGGCTTGATTCAGATATTATTATTCCACATTACAATTCAAAGTGGGATAACGTAAAAGATATATAGGTGATATGAATGGATGAAGAAAAGATGACACAAGCACACGCTGAGTCAAAAAGAAAATCAAAAGAAGAATTAGAAAAGGGTATTAAAACTCTTGAAGAAGCTTATCAATTAATGGTTGATGAACTGGAAGCAACAAAGGTATTACAAAATGTACAGAGAAAATATCCAAGACCATTAAAGGCTGAATATCAATTCCAAGAAGTAGAAGATTTTTGGAAAGCAGTTGATACATTAACTGAAATTAAGAATAAAAGGCAAATAATGGCAATGGAAAGTCAAATAAGACAATCCGAAAAATCATTAAATGCAAGTAAAGAACAATTAAAAGAAATGGGTGAATGAAATGGAAGAAGAAAATAAACCAGTTGAAGTCTCTGAACAAGAGATGGAACAAATTAATACAGAAATTAATACTGTAGAAGCAGAAAAACTCCAAGAAGCTAAAGAAGCTGGAATTAAAGAAGGAGTAAATAAAGCAACTACAGAACATACAATAAATCAACTAAACGATAAGGTTGCTCAATACGAAGCTAAAATGGCAGAGATGGAAAAAAGGTTTGATGAAATGCAATCCAAACCAGAGCCAGTAGTTGAAGTAAAAGAAGAACCAAAGGTTGAAGAACCAGTAGAACCTCAACCTGTTGTTGAAGAACAAAAACCTCAAAGAAAGGGTGTTGTTCCAATAGTACAAAATCCGATAGCTGATAATAATGTTCAAGCAGAAACACCAAAGATGTCACCTCAACAAGAGTGGGCAGCATTTGAAGATTCTGTGAGAAGTGGAGGCTTTAGAGCTTCCGAAAGTGATTTAAAAGAAAATAAATAGGTGGTAAACAATGTCTGACGGACAAATGGTAACAAGGGCATTAGAGACAAACAGTTTCCAAGCAACTGCAACAGCTGCTGGTTATATTAATCCAGAAATTTGGGTTAAACAAATCAGAGACTTTGCAAAAGCTAAAATTGTTATGGAACCTCTTGGTAAGAAGTACATGGAACTTCTAGGTCAAGCTGGAGATACTCTAAATGTTCAAATAAGTGCAGAATTAGCTGCAGCAGCTTTAACAGAAAGCACAGCAATAACTCCTGGTGCAATAAGTTATACACAAGTTGTATTCACTCCAAGTGAATATGGTCTTGCAGTAGCTTTGACTAGGAAAGAAAGAATCAGAAGTATCAATGATATTATGATGGAGAAAACCAAAGAAATGGGATATTCTCTAGCAAAAGTCAAAGATAGCAAGATTATAGCAACATTAGTATCAGGAACAGGAAACTCTGTTAATGTAAATAGTGTAGCTACATCAGCAATCGCTTCAAGTGACGTACTTGGAACAGATGATATTGCTAACGCAGTAACAGCAATCAGAAGTGATGATTATGATGCAAAATACATCGTTATTCATCCAGCTTGTGAAAACAATTTAATCAAATTATCTGACTTTATTGACTCCTCAGTTTATGGTGGAAGAGAAGTCGTTATGAATGGTGAAATTGGAAAGTATCTTGGAATGAAAGTCTTAGTGACTACATTAATCCCAAGAAACTCAACAACTACTACTGCAAGAGACAATCTTGTATTAGATGACGAAGCTTTCGGTGTTGCATATAAGATGCCAATTACTTTTAACTCTGACTATAAAGTTCTTGAAAGAGAATTTGTATTAGCAGCAGTTGAAGAATTTGACGTACAAGTCTTACATGCAAACAAAGTATGCACATTAACTGCATACGGTGGCTAAACTGTTTTGAGGGATTTTCCCTCTTTTTTTAATTTTTACATGAGGTAATAATAATGGTAGGACATAGAGAAAAAGATAGAAAAAAATTAATACCAGTGCCTGTAGTAGAACCTACAGTTGAAGAGAAACCTAAGAAGGTTATTAAGAAAAAGAAAAGTATTAAAAAACAAACAAAAAAAAAGAATCTTTTTAAGAAACTTTTTAATTAGTGATAACGATGAATATTACAGAGGTGACTCGTTTGGCTAAAGTGGAACAAAAAATAGAAAATATAGATAATAAACTAGACGAGCATGTTTTAGTTCAAAGATTAGATTTTGATAAAATTCATCAAAAATTAGATAAAATGGGTGGTAAATTTGCAGGTAAGTGGGTTGAAAAAGTAGCATTAGCAACTTTAGTAACCTTAATAGGTGCATTTATCACATTGGTAATATAAGAAAATGGCATATACAACAGTAGCAGATGTATCAAATGAATTAAAAGGTTTAACTTTAAATTCTTCAACAACCCCAACTTCAACAGTTGTGTCTGGGTGGATAGACGAATCAGATTCGCAAATAGACTTAAAAACTGGTAAGGTGTGGAGTTCCACATTAGCTACGTCAACTTATCTTGATTACAATGGGTCTGGAGTATTGTATTTACCACATGCACCAGTCAATGCAGTAACTGAATTGAAATACGAAGTTAATGGATTAGGAGCTGATTCAGCTTCATGGTCAACATTAACTGAAGGAAGAACTGGAAATTTTATTCTTTATGGGGATGAAGGAGAAATTAAGTTCTTTGGTAATAATTATCCTAGTGCAGGTTATCAAAATATATGTGTTACATATAATTATGGTTATATAACAACTCCTGATTATATTAAAAGGCTCTCTACACTTATGTCAGCACAAAGAGTTATTCAAGCAACAGTCAATTCAATGTCACAAGAAGAAGGTGGAAGTGTAACAGTTGGTAACATTTCAATCACAGACCCAGATACTTTTTCCTTAGATACTGTCAACTCAATAAATAATGAAATCAAAATGATTTTAGATGAGTTAGGTGGTAATGCAAGAGTGTTTAGAAACACAAGGAGATATTAATGAGTAGAGCAACATCAATCCAGAATAAATTAGCAGCTAAAGTATTTAATGGATTAGGTAGTACAGGAGTATTATCTACTATAAGTACTAGTGTTAAAGATAAATGGGGAGATGGAACTATAACTTACAGTACTGGAACTTCAATTAAGATAGTTCCTTATAATATGATTGACGAGAGACAAAATTTCCAACCGTTTGGAGATTTGAATGAGAATGAGATGGATGCAGTAGTACCTTATGGAACATCTGTTAATGTTAATGATAAGATAACACTTAGAAGTGTTGATTATAAAGTAATAGAAAAAGGTGCTTACACACTTTTAGACGAAGAACTCGCATGGGTTCTGAGACTAGCTAAGATATTGTAAATACTTAGTGAAAATTTAGCGTAGCTAGAATTATAGGCGTAGTCCGATGGTAACAATAAACTCAAGCACATTACGTGCAAATGTATTTGAAACAGTATATGATATACTTACAGCTGCAAACTTATTGAGCAGTACAGTAACTGTTGTTGGAGGGTATCCAGATGAAGATACAATTCAATATCCAATAGTTGCAGTTGAAAGAATAGATGTATCAAAAGATGAACCTACATTTGATAGGTCAACTATGAAAAATGAAATTGTAGTTCCAATTGATATATATGCTAAGAAGAATAAACAGATAGACCAGATAACAGATGAGATAGATGCTTTGAGTAGTTTAAAGTCAATTTCAGGACTTATGATGGTCAGTTGGGATGAATCAGTTGATTTTTCACCTCAAAATAATAATAAAATACATTGGAAGAGAATTAATATAACTTATTTGAGGAGATAATCATGGCACTTGGAAGGCAATTTGTCGTAAGAGTGGATGGGGTTAGAAAACTCAATAAAAAATTCAAGGCTATTAAAGATTTTGCAAGATTTAAAGCAGGTAAACTGACTAGGAGTCAAGCAATGATTGGTGCAAGTATTGCAGCAAGTATAGCTCCTAGAAAGAGTGGGTCTTTAATTGCAGCAATAGGATATGGTCAAGAAAGGAATAAAACATGGTCTGTTATTTCAAGACAACCGAAAAATCAGAGAAATAGACCTTATCATATGTGGATGCATGGATTAGATGGTAAAAATATAGCCCATATGATTAAAACAGGTGAAGCAAAATATATGTTCAAGATGTACGATACGTTAGAAAAAGAATACCCTGGTTTAATAAACAAGGGATTGCAAAAAGAATTAAACAAATAGGTGATAAATAATGGCAAGTGGAGATGGAATAATTCCAGAACAAGCAACAATTTATATCACTGCTACAAGTGTAGACCCTTCATCTTTAGCATCTTCTGATGCAGTAGAAGCAGAGGTTACAAACTTTAGTGAATCAGGTGGAGAAGAAGATATAGAATCTGTACCTGTATTCGGTGGTGGTAATATAGATAAAGTAAAACCAAGAACACAATTAGAAGTATCTTTTGATGTTATATTAAGATATCAAACAGCAGATACTGACCAATTAAAATGGGATAGTTATAAATGGGGAGACATTGCTTCAAGCACAGTATCTTCAGCAGGAAATGCAGCAGCTAAAAGAGTGTATGTTCAATGGTCAGATGGAAGTTTGTACTATACAAGAGCATATGATAATGCAAAAGCAGTTACATTTGAACCAGAATCTTCAGCAGATGACTTCTTAAAAGGAACAATAACTTTTAAACTAAGTCCAACTGATGCAGATGGTGGAGCTAACATGAAAATTGGTAGCGTAGCAGCAAGTACTCTTACTTGGTAAAATAGGTGATTAGAAATGAATGAAGAGACTAATGAATTGAAAGATAAACTTGAATCAACAATAGTAACAAGAACGTTTAATGTAAGTGGTATGCCTTTAAAAGCATGGGAAGAAGTAAATAAATATTGTAAAGAAGCCTTTGGAGATAATAGGTGGACTATGATATATACATTAATGAAGAATGCAAAGGAAGATTACAAGTTTAATCTTATATACGATGAAATACAAGAAATAAAGTATGAATTGGAAAACATTAAGAATAAAGAAGTCAAAGTAGAAACAAGAAAAGTTCCTATGACTTTTGGAATGAAAGGAGATGATAAGAATGGATAAATTTGAAAAACATAGTATATATAATATAACATTTGAGTTAGAAAACGAAGATGGAACAAAAGACTCATTTGAGTTTAGACCTTTACCTTGGAAACATTTTCCTAAAGTATTCAAAGTAGTTCAAACAATGACTGAATTAACAGATGGTATGGATGAAGAAGAAAAAAAGAATGTGGATGCAAAGAAGTTATTTTCTACATTTGATGAAGAAACAACAACTAATATAATTGATTTAGAAAAAGTTATGGTTTCAACCAGTTACCCAGAGAAAAAGGAAGAAGATGTTGAAAAGTTTGTTATATCTAATATGTTTGAATTGATAGAACCTTTAATAAATTTATCATTTAAACAACAGAAAGCAAACCCTAGGAAGGCTGAACAAGGAATGAAGAATGTTTGATTTTAAAAAAAAAATAGAAAATAATATATTTAATAAATCAAATAATTTCAGGAAAGATCATAAAGAACTTAATTATGTTCTTATAGTGGATTTTCCTTGGTCTTATAAAGATATTATGGAAGCTCCAATTCCATTTATGTTGGAAATGATTGAAATTCATAGAAAACAGAAAGAAAAAGAGAAAAAGACTATGAGGAGAAAAAGATAATGGCAACATCAGTAAATGATATTATTGTAAACCTTAGTATGAATGCTAAGGGTTTTTCTAATGTTTTTGATAAAGCAAAGAAACAAATTAGTAGATTCCAAACTGGATTAGAAAAATGGTTTAAAAGATTTGATGGTTGGGCTTTATCAATAATGTTCTTTGGTATGGCAATTCAAAGAGTCTTTTCAACAATTATGAAATCAGGTGTAAAAACCTTTCAAGATATTATGCATTCTGTAGAAGGAACAGTAACTCCTTTTGATAGATTAAAAGCATCAATAGAATCACTTAAATTTGAGGTTGGTAATGCAATTGCAGGTTATTTAGAACCATTAATGCCAACAATTCTAGGAATATTAGATAGACTTGATGAATGGATGCAAGTAAATCAAAAATTAGTATCTGAAATAATTATATTTGGATTTGCTATTGGAACAATTTTAATGGCTTTTGGTATGTTATGGTTGGGTATGAAACCAATAGTAATGGCTATATATTATATAATTACAAAAAGATTATTAGCACCATTACTTTTAATTGGTCTTATGGCTTATGATGTTACTGCAATATGGGGTATGGAAATGCCTAAATGGCAGAAACTAATTTCAACAGTTATACTTGCAGTTGTAGGTTTAGGAGTTGCAGTTGGATTATTACCAATATGGTGGGCAATAGCATTTGCAGCAGTATTAGCAATTGTAATCAAATTTAGAGAAAAAATAGCAATTAACTGGTTAATATTATCAACTAGGATAGCTGTATTTATAAAAGATATGCAATATAAATTCGAATCAGGTTTATTAAATATATGGATGGTATGGGCTTCATTCTTTAAAAAAATAATAAATGCATGGAATAGCACCTTTGGATGGATAATGGGTAAAGAAATAAGTTTTGATGCAGTAACTGATGGGCTTGGAGATGCAGTTGCAAATACTGCTTTAGAATTATCAAATCTCAAAAAACACTTAAATGTTTTAAAAGATATGAAAAAAGATATTTTTGAAGGTGGAACAAAAAATTCTTTAATTGATTCTATTCTTGGTAAGAAAGAAGATGTTCAAGCAATATCTGATGCAATTGGGAAAGTAACTTCAGATTTAAATACAACTGCAGAAGATACAATTCAAAAAGAAGGAGATGAAGAACTACCTCCAGAAGTTGGTCAATTTAAAAACATATATAATATTAAAATAGAAGGTGGGTCTTCAGATGAAATAATCGCTGCTATGTATGAACAAGCAGGAACTGGTGGAATATAATGGTACAAGATATATACTTAACAGCACCATATTTATCTCCTTCAACAATTTATTTGAGAGGAGCAAATATGACTTATGGGTTCAGACCCTTAACAAGAACAACACCTAACACTAATTCATTTAGTTTAGCAGAAACACAAACTGCTGGTTTTGAGAACCCAAAGATATTAATAGGTGGTTATATTGATACAGATAATTTATCTCCTAGTACAATACAACATAGTTCATTATTAGCATTGGCTAAAAATCCTTATGATGGAACTAGTAATACTGAAATTAATCTAATAATTACTACTGGTAAAAATAGTGTACCTTTATATTCTACTGATGCAGTAAGTATTCCATCTGGTTCGTCAATATACACTACAACTGCTTCGTCTTCAACTATCAAAGTTGTTGTAGAATCTTTTGATTTAGGTGCAAAACCAAGTAGTTCAAAATATGGGCATTTAGTTAATTATAAATTAACATTTGTGGAAACATCATGAGTTATATATATTATCAAGTGGAACTGTACAAAAGGATTACAGATGGAGATTGGAATAGCACAGGCTACATAATCTCTGATACATTCAATAAGAATATAAGGTTAAATACAGGTACTTCAAAAGATAGTTTTCAATTCAGTGTATTAAATAATTATAATAAATTATACACTAATGGAGCTGTGTTTGAAAATACAGATAAAATAAAGATTTATGGTGTGTCAAACTCTCAATCAGTAGCATCAAGTGATTTGTTGATTGATGGAGTAATTCAAAATGTTGATGAAACATTAGGAACTAGTAATATGGTTACAGTACAAGGTAAATCAAGAACAGAACAATTATTAGAAGGTATAGGGTTTATTACAAGTAATACTTTATTAAGTCCTCCAAATATATTAAAAAAGGCATTTGTATTTCATAATAGTGAAAACCCAAATTTTCAAATAACATGGTCAAATACAAATAGTTCAACTAAAGAAGATGGTTCTGCTTTTCCAACATATCAAATTGCAGAATATGATAAACCAATGAAGATTATCTTTGAAAGGTATTCAAGTGATGAATATACTAAAGATGGTAATTATTATTATTATATAAATAACAACAATGAAATGATTTGGAAAAAGAAAATAAATACTAATGATTTTATACTTGAAGAAACAGATACTCAATCAATTAAATTAACAAATAAGAAAGATAATATAATAAATTCATTAAGAATACATTGTGGAACAGATGCAAATAATGTAGGAATAAGGGTAAGTACTTATGACCAAGCAAGTCGTTCAAAATATGGTGCTAAATGGAAATTTGTGGATAGTACCAGTGCTATTGCACAGAATCTAATGGGTAATGAAATTCAAAGTAATGCTAGTTCATTTGATAGAGATGAAGATGGATGGTACCCTTCAGACATGGGTTCACCATGGACATACACAACTGTTTGGAAAAGCACTAAAACAGATGGAAATAATGCTCCAAATACTACAAAAGATAATACATTAACAATTACGGGTACAAGTTATTCAGATTTTAAAAGAAATTATAACTACTCAGTGAGAAGGGAAGCTAAATGGAGAGGTCAAGCAGAAGGTGCAAATATATTATTAAATCGTAATGAATCACTTATCAAAGCAACAGTTAAATTACCCTTCACAACATAATATACTTTAGGAAATGTTATTCAATGTAACTTTCCAAAATATGGATTAAATGGATATAATTTAAGAGTTGAAGAAATAGAGTTCGGTGATTACACTACAACTTTAAAATTAACAGAAGATGAGTTGAAATAAATGGGAACAACATTAGTAGCAAAACAATTAGTAGCTAGTTCATTTACAACTGGAACAATACCAACACCAAGTCATGTGGCTTGGGGAGATGGTTCAACAGCTTTCACAACAAATGATACTACTTTGGAAAGTGAAATAGAAAGAAATGCTTATACAGATAGAATACTTGAAAGTCAAACTGTAGAATTCGATGCAGTGTTATTAACAAGTGAGGCAGTCGGTTCAACAATTACTGAGACAGGTTTATTAGATAGTTCAACTGGAGGTAATCTTTTTGTTAGAGATACATTTGGTGGAATAGATAAAACCAATCAATTTGAATTGGAAACAAGATTTGTTATTAGAATAAAATGAGCAATCAAGATTTAGGTATTATCCTTGGAAATGTAGTTTCAGACCAACAGTCTATGAAACAAAGTCTACCTGACCAGAGTGTAACTCCAGCATGGGTTCAACAATTTAGTGGTAATATAACTCCAGAACATAGAACAACTATAACTTGGAAAAACATACCCAATGGTTCAACATTATTTTGGGCTTCATCTTCAACTCAAACAGAAGCATGGCATAAGTGGAGTAGTAGCACAGTAACAAATGGTAACTGGGCAAGTACTAAAGTTGATTCATATTCAACTTATAGAGAAGTACAAAGAGTGACTAATTGGGAAGATACTTATGAACAGTATTTTGAAACAAGTACTTTAATTGATAGTACCAATTCAACAGGAACAGGAGATTATTCAACAAATTATGATTATACAATTGATGCTGGTCAAACATTACAATCAGACGTAATTGCTAAAAACAATCAAGCATATACAAGAGGAACATTAACATTAACTGGTACTGGAACAAGTACTGCAAGATTATACTTATCATTTAATGGTGGAACTAATTGGCAATCAGTAACAAATGGAACTGAAGTGATAGCAAGTTCAACAACAGTAGATGGTATAAAATATAAAGTAGAGGCACCTAGTGGAACACAATTTGGAGTAACTGGATTAGCATTCCCAATAAGCTTTGCAGGTGGTTCAAGCACATTATTAACAAAAGTAGAAGTTCAATATTCATAAGGAGAAATATAAAAAATGGCATGGGATGATACACAAACAGGAGCAGATTCTATTACTTTCACAGAATGGAATAATATGGTCACTTATATCAAAAGTGGTGTAAGTGCAGCAAGTACAATTAGTACAACAGCATTAGATAATGCTAATTGGCTTGGAGATACAACCATTACAACATTAGGTACTATTGGTACAGGTGTTTGGCAAGGAACTGCAATAACAAGCACATATATATTTGATGCTGCTACATGGAATGCAAAACAAGACGCATTAACACCAGGAACAGATTATTTAGAACCTTCTACAATCGCTGCTTCCTATGCACCAGTATTAGGTGCAGATGAGAATTATGTTTCTGATGCTCAATTAGTAGTAATAGGTAATACATCTGGTACCAATTCAGGAGACCAAACAAGTATGTCAGGCATATCTGATACTAAAGCTAATTTTGATTCTTCTTTATCAGATGGTAGCTTTGCATACTCAGGAGGAGCTTTTCACGATGGATTTAGTGATTATGTTGCTAATGAACATATAGACTGGACTACAGACCAAGGAGCAACAAACATTGACCCTGGTAATTATACCAATACAACTTACACTGCAAGTGATTTTAATCACGATGATTTATCTAACATAACAGGAACAGCTAGTCAATACAATCATCCAACAGATGCTCAAATGACAGTTCTTGGTAACACTTCAGGTACTAATACTGGAGACCAAGATGTTGTAGATGATACAACACCTCAATTAGGAGGAAATCTTGATTGGAATGGTAAAGCATTATTTATAGCTGGTCAAACAGTTGGTGGTTCAGATGGAAATTTAGTTTACTTATCTGGAGCAGATACATGGACTCAAGCAGATGCAGATGCAGAAGCGAGTTGTTCAAAACAATTAGGAATAAGATTAAGTTCAACAACTGTATTAACTCATGGTATATGGACAACAACTGGATTAACAGCAGGTTCAATATATTATGCAAGTGCAACTGCAGGGGGAATAACTACAACAGCTCCAAGTACAACAGGACAAATAGTAAGAATAGTCGGAACAGCATTAACTACAACTGAGTTGTTTTTTAATCCTGATATGACTTTTGTTGAGGTATAAGAAAATGACAGTAAGATTTTTTAGATTTGAAGTAAAGGGAACAAATGAAACAAAATTAAATGCAATAAAAGACTGGTTAGTTAGTAAAATAACTCAAAGTGATTTATCAGATAATATCGCTAAGAACAGTTCAATTGGAGTGTATGAAGAAGAAGAAGGTTCAGGAAATTTTACATTACAAGGAGATTTGTATTTAAAAGAATCAGTACCAATGGCTAAATATAAAGATTACATTGTTACAGAATGGCAAACATTAAACAAAACAGGATTAGATAGTGCAAGAGTAATTCAATATGATAATTGTTCACATGATAGTGATAATCCACAACCATGTGACCCAACAGTAAGAATGGA
>NZ_CALJLR010000015.1:0-221767 GCF_937982575.1 uncultured Arcobacter sp.
AACACAAACTCCACAAAAAGCAGAAGTGGCACAAAATAATGCTCAAGTTACACAAGAAAGAGTTCAAACACAATCTACATCTCAACTTTTACAAATGAGAGTAGACCTTAAAACAGAAAATCAAACACAAACTCTCACAAAAGAGACTATAAATAATAATGAAACATTAAAACAAATAGATAAACTATTAAGCCAACTTAAAAATCTTGATACTTCAAAAGCAAAAGAGTCCTCGCTAAAAGCTCCTGTTACTCAAGATGTTAAAACAGCAATTCAACCAAATATGCAAGCAATAAGAAGTGATTCTCCTATATTTAATGATATTAAAACTCTTTTATCAAAAGTACAAACTCAAATCAAAACCCAAATTGGTAGCCAAGCACAAGAAGAACTCAAAGCATTAAGCTCTAAAGAGAGTGATCCAGCTGAGACATTAAAACAAGTTGATAAACTTTTAACACAAATAGATTATCATCAACTATATTCAATAGCAAATTCATCAAATAATGTTTATATCCCTTTTTTATGGGACTTACTTGAAGATGGTTCTATTGATATAAAAAAAATTGATGAAGAGAAGTTTTATTGTTTGATTGATTTAACCCTTAAAGATTTAGGAAAAATAAATCTGCATCTTTATTTATATGAAGATGATAAGTTAGATATCTCTATTTTTGTAGAAAAAGATGATACAAAACAACTTATTAGACAAAAGGCCACTGCTTTAAAACGTGAATTAAATGGTACTGCTATAAGCGTAATTGGACTAAATGTATATACATTAAAAGAGGATAGTAAAGAAAATATTTATACTCAAAATGATAATTTTGATTTTGGTGTAAATATCAAGGTTTAACATGGATAATGATAAAAAAATATTAAAAGCAGCAGCACTAAAATATAAAATGAATGAAGATAATGCTCCAACAATGGTGGCAAAAGGTAGTGGGGAACTAGCTTCAAATATAATTAAAATAGCAAAAGAGAACAACATACCTATAAAAAAAGATGAAGATTTAGTTGAGCTCTTAACAAAATTGGATATAAACCAACAAATTCCTAATAATATGTATAAAGCTGTTGCCCAAGTTTTTGCCTTTATTTATGACTTATCAAAAAATAATCCAAAACAATGATATACGAGTATAAGACTATTTATAATATAATCTGCAAAAAAATAATAAGACTACTAACTTAATGAAAAATATACTACTACACAACCCTTATTTTATATTCTTTTTGGGAGTATTTACAATATTTGTAAATATCATCTCTTCTGTACATTTTTTCCCGATATTAATTGCAGGAGTTATTTTTTTAGCCTTTTTAAAGTCTATTAAATACAAATATTACTACTCTATGGTCTATTTGATAATAATATTTTTATTCATTGAGTACAATAGTGGCTTTTTACCTTTTACTTTTACTTTTTTATCACTATTTATTTATACTTTTATCTTACCAAACTTAAATAGAGTTATATCATTACACAATTTAAACAATTATATTTATATACTGACTTTTTATATTGGTGTTATTTTAATATGGGTGTTTTCAAATGATTTAAATTTTAGTTTAATAAGATATATTATATTAAATATTGTGATTGATTTCTTAATTTATGGACTATTCTTATGAAAAAACGGCTTAATTTAATTCTTATTCTTATTGGTGTTGTTTGTTTACTTTTAGTATATAGGCTCTACTACTTAAGTATAAAATCTAATACTTACTATGAAGAACTTTCAAAACAAAACTATATCAAAAAAGTTTATCAAGCTCCTTCAAGGGGGATTATAAAAGATAGAAATGATATTGCCCTTGCAATTAATGATTTAGGTTTTTCTTTAAGTATAAAACCACATTTAAGATCATATAAAAATAGACATATTTTAGATGAGTTAATCAATACTATAATCTTACATTTTCCAGATTTTGAAAAAGAGAAATTGATTAAAAAATATAATAAGCTAGACTCCCCATATAAACATGACTTTGTAAAGATTATTGAGTATATACCTTATGAAAAGTTTTTTGATAAATATACTGTATTTAACTCTTTAGATAATTTAAAAGTAGAATCAGCTGTAAAAAGAAACTATCCATATAAAAAAGTAGCTGCACATATACTTGGATATGTAGGAAAAGCTTCAAGAAGAGATATTGAAAATAATCATATCTCTAAATATAGTGGAATCATTGGAAAAAATGGTCTAGAAAAATATTACAACGATATCCTACAAGGGGAGCTTGGCTATAAAGAAGTAAAAGTAAATGCCTTAAATAAAGAGCTTGAAGTACTAAAAGAAAAAGAAGTTAAAATCAATAATAATATAAAAATAACTATTGATATAGAACTAGAAAAATATATTCATGATATTTTTAATGAAAAAGCAGGTGCTATTGTTGTTATGGATGTAAAAAACGGTGAAATATTAGCAGCTGCTTCTTTTCCTGAGTTTGATAATAATGTTTTTGTAAATGGTATCTCATATAAAGAGTGGGATGATTTACAAAATAATATTGATAAACCTTTTACAAATAAAATAACAAATGGGATGTATCCTCCAGGAAGTGTATGGAAAATGGGAGTTGCCTTAGCATTTCTAGAAAATGGTATAAACAAAAACTTCAAAGTAAATTGTACAGGAAGCCATGAATTTGCAAATAGAAAATTTAGATGCTGGAAAGAAGATGGTCATGGTACTGTTGACTTTAGAAAAGCTATAAGAGAGAGTTGTGATGATTTTTTTTATAAGGCAAGTCAAAAAATTGGTATAAATAAAATTAGTGAAACAATGAAAAAGTTTGGCTTAGGTCAAAAAACTGGAATAGACCAAATGTATGAATTCATAGGTATAAATCCGAATGAAGCTTGGAAAAGAAGAAGATATAATAGACCTTGGTTTACAGGAGAAACATTAATTTCATCTATAGGACAAGGGTCTGTTTTAGTAACTCCAATTCAAATAGCTAGATATACAGCATTTTTAGCAACTAAAAAACTTCCTACTCCTCATTTTTATAAAGATGCATATAAAGAGCCTGAAGAAGTAGATATAGATGATGAGAATTTAAAATTAATCCAAAGAGGTATGTATGATGTTGCAAACCATAAAAATGGTACTGCATATTGGCATTTAAGAGGTATTGATTCAAGAATTAAAATTGCAGCTAAGACAGGTACTGCACAAGTTGTAAGAATAGAACAAGATGTTAAGAAAAGAGCATTGGAGAGTGAACTAGAGTATTTAAAAAGATCACATGCTTGGTTAACAACTTATGGACCATATGAAGATCCACAATACTCTGTTACTATTTTAGTGGAGCATGGTGGACATGGTGGAAGTACAGCAGGACCAGCTGTTACAAAAATATATAATAAGTTAATAGAGTTAGGTTATATTAAATAACCTAATTTTAATCTATTCTTATTTTTGCTTCATTTTTACCTATGAACTCTTTTTGGTTTGCATTTACAACAACTTGTTTAGAAATTTTATCAGTTAGTGTTGCTGCATCTTGGGTTTGAGATGCAATATTTGCATTTTCTTGAGTTTGTTTATCTAAAGCATTTACGGCATCATTAATTTGTTCAATCCCTAAAAGTTGCTCTTTTGATGCAGAATCAATATCACCAATAAACTCTATAGTATAATTAACGTTTTCATTTAGCTTCTTATATCCCTCTATCATCTCATCTGCAATATTTTTTCCATGGTTTGCTTTTGCAGTAGCACTTTCAACTAAGTTTTTAATCTCTTTTGCCGCATCTGCACTTCTGTTAGCTAAATTTCTAACTTCTTGAGCAACAACTGCAAAACCTTTACCAGCTTCTCCTGCAGTAGCAGCTTCAACTGCTGCATTAAGTGATAAAATGTTTGTTTGAAATGCTATTTGGTCAATTACAGTAATTGCTTCATTTATCGAAGTAACTTGTGTATTTATATCATCCATTGCAATTGTTGTTTGATTAGCTAAGTTTTCTCCATCTTTAACAGAATCTGTAACATTGGCAGAGAATTGTGCCATTTTAGCAATTGTTTCTGTGTTATTTCTGATATTACCTGTAATCTCTTCAATTGCAGCAGCAGTCTCTTCTAAACTTGCAGCAGCACTATTTGAACTTTGATTTAGTTTTTCAACATATTCAAGTAATTGGTCAGAAGTATAATCTAAAGTTAAACCATTTGTTTTATTTTCAAAAAGTATATTAGAAATCAAATCAGTAACATTATTTAATGCATTTGTTAATTTTGCATCTTCTCCCTCTATTTTATCTCTAAAATCTAATTTTGCATATTTATCAAGTACATGAACAATTTTATGAGTATCTGAGCCCATAATAGAATTTAAATTATCAACAAGATTATTAACTGTTTTTGCAATATAGTTTAACTTTTTATTTGATGTATTTGTACAATAAATTTTATCTTCAATAAACCCATCAGATAACTTTTCAGCAATCAACATTAATTCACCATAAATTATAAGCTCATCTTGATTTTTCGTACTTAGCTTATCATTTATTGAAGATATTTTTTCTACTATTTTTTGATTAAAACCTTTTCCTTTAAAATCTATCTTTGGAAGAGAATTTATGTCACCATCTATAAACTTTTCGATATTATCAAGGGTCTCTATTATTCTATTTTCACTTGGGTCACTAAAAAACATATTATCTATCCTCTTCTAATCTAAAGTTTTATATAAAGAAATAGCATTTTCTATCTCTTTATCTGTAGGTTTTACTCTTACTGAAATATATCGTAATACACCATTACTATTTTTAGAAGGATATGCTGTAGCATTTACCCAATAATATCCACCATCTTTTGTCTTGTTTTTTACTATTCCATTCCAGATATTCCCTGATTGGATTGTTTTCCATAGATCTTCAAATGCAGCCTTTGGCATATCTGGATGTCTTACATAATTATGAGGTTTACCTATCAACTCCTCTTTTGAATAGCCAGCAATTTTACAAAAATCTGAATTTGCATATTGTATGATTCCTTTAGCATCAGTCTCTGATACAATCATTGTATCTGCTGATAATTTCACCTCTTCTGACAATACAAGCTCCTTATTTAGTATGGATTCTTAGGTAAAAAAAAATATCTTTTATTATAATAGTTACTTAAGTTTGTGTTTACTAAATCTTATCTAAATAAAATACATTTTTTTCTTAAAAAATTAATTATTTTATTATTAAAACCATTTTTTATATATATTTTCATAGGTTTTATCATTTGATATCTTTTCAAATAAAGAATTAATTGTCTTTTTTAAATCTACATTATCAGATTTCAAAGCAATTGCATACTTATTAGTACTAATTACATCATCTAAAATCTTGAACTTCCCATCATGCAATTTCATCTGTGCTTTTGCCCAAGAAGAATCAGCAGTTACTGCATCAATATTATTGTGTGTTAAGGCACTAATTAACTGAGGATACTGAGTAAATGATATACTTGTAACATCTGGCTGAATTTTTAAAAAATTCTCCAAATGAGTTGATCCTTTTATGGCTCCTACATATTTACCTTTTAAATCGGAAAAACTGTTTATCTTTTCTTTATTATTGACTAAAACAATTTGTTCGTCAAAAAAATATGGTTTAGAAAAAGACATACCACTATTTTGATTCTCTTGAGGAATCATACCAGCCAACAAAATATCAATTTTGTCATCTAATAACATTTTCTCTTTATTTTTAGAGCTAACTTCAATAAACTTTACTCTTATATTAAGTCTATCCATCATACTTTTTATTAAGTCTATTTCAAAACCATCAATTTTTCCCTCTTCATTAATAAAAGCAAAAGGTTTATATTCAAATTTTACACCAACTCGAATATATTCATCAAGAATAATTTTTTCTAAACTTTTTGAAAATAAAAATTGTGTAAATAATAAAAAAATAATAATAAACTTCATTATATAACTATGCATGAATCATTCCTTTTAATTGTGATTAAAAACAGAATATCTTTAAAATAATTTAATAGATTATAATATACTTTTGCTAAATTATCTTTAGAGTTTAAACTTTTTTTAGTTATCATTCTTTTTTACAATTTTTAAGGATACTATTTGAGAATCATATTAGCGCTTATTATATTTTCTATTTCACTTTTTGCAGCTGATGACTTACCAGTAATAAACCTCTCCATTGCAGCTATTGATCAACCTGCACAATTTGTAAAAACAATTAATATAGCCATTATACTTATTATATTAGCCCTTGCTCCTACACTACTTCTTATGGTAACTAGCTTCACAAGACTTATAATAGTATTATCACTATTAAGACAAGCAATGGGTTTACAACAAGCCCCACCAAACCAGATAGTTATTTCTCTAGCATTGATTTTAACAATTTTTATTATGGAACCATATGCAAGGGTCGCTTATAACGAGGGTGTTAAACCTTATATGGAAGAAAAAATCGGATATGAAGAGGGCTTTCAAAAAAGTATAAAACCTTTTAAAGAGTTTATGATAAAAAATACAAGAGAGTCAGATATCGCACTTTTTTACCGTATTAAAAAAGAGGAAAATCCTAAAAATATAGATGATGTTTCTCTTACTCTTCTAATGCCAGCTTTTATTGTGAGTGAGCTAAGAACTGCCTTTGAAATAGGCTTTTTAATATTTTTACCTTTTTTAGTTATTGATATTATTGTAGCCTCTATTCTTATGAGTTTAGGTATGATGATGTTACCTCCTGTAATGATATCCTTACCTATCAAAGTTATCTTCTTTATTATCATCGATGGTTGGCAATTAATCATCGGAAATCTCGCACAATCCTTTAAATAAATTTTTAATTATAAAATGGAATTATAATAATTCCATTTTTTACAAAATTATAGTTATTAGTTTTTCTTTATAAAGCACTATATCAAAGTCTTTAAAGGTATATTTACCCCACATATTGATATAAGAAAAACTAATAAAACAATTTTACATTATTTTAATTATTATCCCTATATAATAAGCTTTTAAAATAAGGTTGTAAATGCAAAATATATTAATACTTTTACTTATCACTTCTATTTGTACTTTTTCAAAAGAGATTAGTTTTGATGAGGCATTAGATTTACTACTTAAAAATAATAAAGAATTAAAATCAAAAAAACTAGACATAAAACAATCCCATGCCATATTAGATGAAATATCTGCAAATAATTATGGAGCATTAAATTTCAAAGAGACTTATATGAACACAAATCATGCAGGGTATGTTTTTAGTTCAAAACTTGCTTCTAGAAAAGCTACCTTTGCTGATTTTGGATTGGGTTCATACTCAGGTGCTTCTTCTTTAAATACTGCACCCCATGATTTAAACTATCCAAAATCAATAGAAAACTATGAGACAAAACTTACATATGACATCCCCCTATTCTCTGGTTTTGAGTTATCAAATGCAAAAGATATAGCAAACTTACAAATCCAAGCAAACAAAGTTAAATATGAATATGATGAAAAACTATTAACACTTGAACTTTTAAGAGCATATAATGCCTGTGTAGCTTCAAAAGAGTATGTAAATGCAGTAAAAAAAACAAAAAAAGCAACAGCATCTTTTGTAAACTTTGCAAATGAGATGTATAAAGAGGGCTTAGTTACTAAAATAGATTTAAATCAGGCACAAGTTGAAGATTTGAATACTAACTCAAAACTAAAAGAGGCAGAAAATAGAGTTCTACTTTCACACTCATATTTAAGTTTTTTAATTGGTGTTGAAATTAATGAAGTCAAAAATTTCGAAGATGTTAACGTTAGTGAAATAAACTTAGAACTCATACAAGAAGAAGCAATAAACAAAAGAGAAGATTTTAAATATATAGATTTAAACTCTCAATCATTAAAAAAAGATATCAAAATAAAACAGTCAGACTATTTTCCAAAAATTGGTGCACATATTGAGTATGGATATAGCAATGATAAACTTAAAGACTTCAACAACACACAAGATTTTTATATGGCAACTGTTGGATTAAATATGAAAATATTTGATATGACAAGGGAAGCTAAAATAGAACAAAGTAGAATCAAGTACAACAAACTTATGCTTCAAAAAGAGCAATTTAAAGATGCTATAAAACTAGAAGTAAAAGAGAACTATTTAAACTACTTATCGCAAAAAGAGATTTTAAGTGAAAAAATCAAAGCACAAACTTTAGCTGAAGATATTTTACTAAAATCAGAAGAGATGTATAAAAATAAACTAATCAAAATGACGGACCTTTTAATACAGCAAGCCTCACTACAAAAAGCAAGAGCAGAAACTATTATGTCTAAGTTTGAACTTACATTTACAAAAGCAAAATTAAAACTATCAATAGGTAAATCATTAAAGGAATAATATGAACAAATTTGTACTTTTTTTAACAATATTTATAATCACATCAATTCAAGCTAGAGAGTTAAACTTAAGTGCCTCTGTTATTTCTGACAATGAAAAGATAATATCAAGCAGAAATATGGGGTACATAAAAAGTATAAAAGTAAACGAAGGGGATAAAGTAAAAAAAGGTGCCCTACTTTATGAGATAGATTCTATTGAAATTGATAATAAAAAAGAACAAGCCTTATTGAATATTGATATTCATAAAAATCAATACGACAATGTCAAACTAAATTATGAAAGATATAAAAGACTCTATGAAAAGGCTTTAGTTTCAAAGTTTGATTTAGAGCAATTAGAACTAAAATATAACACTATTTCAAACTCTTTAAAAATAGCAAATTCAAAATTAAAAGAGCTAAAAAATCAATATAAATACTTAAAAGTAAAAGCTCCAAATGATGGACTAATAATCAAAAAGTCAATTAAAGTGGGTGAGATGGCAATGCCAGGGATACCAGCAATTATTATCTCTGATTTGTCAAATCTTAAAATAGTTACACAGATAAATGAAGCAGATTTAAAATATATAAATCTAAATGATGAAGTTGATGTATTTATTGACTCTTTGGATTATAAAACAAAAGGAAAAATAATATCAATAATACCAAGTGCTAATCCTATGACACATAGTTTTACTCTTAAAATCTCATTTGAAAGTAATGAAAAAATTCTTCCTGGTATGTATGCTAATGTTTTAGTTTCAATTAAAGAGCAACTATGAATGAAGAGTTTAAATTAGATAAGCCTAATATTGCTGGCAATTTAGCAAGAACATTTATAAATCATCCTCTTACGATGATTATAGGCATTGCTATTTTGCTTTTGGGGTATTTTGCTTTAGTGTTTACACCAAGGGAAGAAAATCCTCAAATAAAAGTATCAGGGGGAGCAGTAATTGTTGCTATGCCTGGTGCCAAAGCAGATGAAATACAACAAGTCATTATAGATCCACTTGAAAAAAAAATAAAAGAGATAAAAGGTGTAGAAGATATCTATTCATATGCAAAAGATTCTGTGGGAATTGTACAAGTTAGATATTTAATAGGAGAAGATAAAGAGGAATCTAACTTAAAACTTTATGACCAAGTAATGAGAAATATGGATTTGATGCCAAAAGGTGCTATGCAACCTATTATAAAGACTATGGATATAGATACAGATATTCCAATAGCTACTATTGCCTTTTATGCAAAAGATAAAAACATCTCTCAAACAGAACTTTTTTCTAAAATAAATAAACTAGCAAAAGAGATAAATAGTTTAGAAAATGTAGCGCTTGTTGACTTAAAAGGTGAGAAAAAAGAGCAATACAATATCCTAATTGATGCAAATAGATTAAGTGCATATGGCTTATCTCTAGGGCAAGTTACAGAGGCTATTAAGGGTCTATCCTATGAAACACCAGACATCAAAGGAAGAACAACTTCAGGAAAGCTTTTAATATTTGGAATTAAAAGTGCCATAGAAGATGTTGATAATTTAAAAAATATAATTATTACTTCTAAATATGGCTCACCTATTTATTTAAGTAGTATTGCAAATATAAAAAGAAGCTATGATATTCAAAATACAAAAGAGGCATTTATATATACAAAAGATCTAGAGCTAAAAGAGCAAATAACCTTATCTGTTTCTAAACTTAAAGGTGCAAATTCAGTTACTATAAATGAAAATATTTTTAGCTACTTAGATAACATAAAAAATCAGCTAGAAAAAGAGCATATAGGCTATGTTATTACAAGAGATGATGGATTTACAGCAAATAATGCTGTAAATTCACTTATTATGAACTTAGTTATTTCTATAGTTATTATATTTTTCCTACTTGTGTTTTCACTAGGACTAAAAGAAGCAATAATAGTATCTATTATGGTTCCTATGATTCTGGCTCTTACACTTTTTGTAGGCTATATCTTAAATGAAACTATCAATCGTATAACACTATTTGCTCTTTTAGTATCCCTAGGTATGTTAGTTGATGCTGCCATAATTGTAATAGAAAATATCCATAGACACAGAAGCATGCAAAAAAACAAAAACAAATCCTTGGAACAAGTAGCAATTGAAGCTACAAATGAGATAGGAAATCCTACAAACATAGCAACAATAGCCATTATCATGACTTTTATACCTATGTTTTTCGTAGGTGGTATGATGGGTCAATTTATGCACCCTCTTCCGGTATTTGTGCCAATATCACTATTTATGTCTTTGTTTATAGCATATATTTTCACACCATATTTAGTTAAGAAATTTTTGTAGGATAGTAGATGAAAAAATTTAACTTAGAAGAATTTATTTATAATATCTTAGAAGATAAGAAAAAGTCACGATTAGTTTATCTCATAACTTTAATCTTATTTCTAATAAGTATTGCTACTTTTCCTACTGAAATTGTAAAAGCAAAAATGCTTCCAGGAAAAGATTCAGATACTTTTTCTATATATGTTGATTTAAAAGATGGCTCTTCAAAATCACAAACTAAAGAAGTAACAACATGCATAATAAATGAACTAAAAAATATAGACCTAATAACCTCAATATCTGTATTTTTAGGAGAGGGTCAGCCCCTTGATTTTGCAGGAATGGTAAAAGGAAGTGCCTTAAAAAACCAAGAAAATCAAGCGGAAATAATGGTAAATATTAAAAAAGCTTCTTTTAGAGATATTCACTCTTATAATTTGGTAAGTAATTTACGAGATGGTATTCAAAAACAGTGTTCTGTTTATAATGCAAATATCAAATTCATAGAACTTCCAGCAGGACCTCCTGTGTTAGCTTCAATAGTTGCAGAGATTTATGGGGGAAGTAGTTTTGATGCAAGACGTGAATTTGCACTTAAAATTGAAAAAATATTAAAAAATCAAAAAACTTTAGTAGATATAGATACCTTAGCTACAAAACCATTTTATAAATACTCTTTAGTTCTTGACTCCACAAAAGTTATAAAAAGTGGTGTTAGTCTATCACAAGTGAAAAACATACTCTATCTTGCCTTTGAAGGTATGGAAATAGGATATGTAAATGAAGCTAAAGCAGAAAACCAAATACCTATATTTTTAAGACTTGATGATAGTAGGCTTTTAGAAAAAAGTTCAAAAGATGAACTAAAAAGTAAACTATCAACACTAAAAGTAATAAATCAAAGAGGTGATTTAGTATCTATATCAGAGTTTGTAAAAATTGAAAAAACCTTACAAGAACCAATAATTACCTCAAAAAATTTAGAAAAAATGATTAATGTAATTGCAGAGACAAATAAAGAGAGTCAAATCTACCCTCTACTTGATGCTAGAAATGAGATGATAGAGACATTGGCCAATGAGTATATAATTACAAAAACAAATATGCTAAATCTAGAGTTTAAAGATAAAAAAACAAATGAGACATTTAAACTTATATGGGAAGGTGAATTAAAAGTTACTATTGATACTTTTATAGACTTAGGTGGAGCATTTATCATTGCACTTGTTTTGATATTTTTCTTAATGGTTATTTATTATAAAAGTTTTTCTCTATCAGGTGGAATAGTATTATCAAGTTTTATATCTATTATAGGAGTTATTTTTGCACACTTTATTATGGATATATTTACAAGTGATACCTTTTATTTAACAGCAACTTCACTTATTGGATTTATTGGACTTATAGGAATAAACTCAAGAAACTCAACACTTATCATAGATTTTTCAAAGCAATTAATAGTTGAAGAGAAGATGGAAATAAATAAAGCCATAGCACAAGCAACAGCTACTAGATCAAAACCTATTATTTTAACAGTTCTAACAATGGTCTTTGCATCTTCACTTTTAGCTACTGATGCTGTTTTTGGAGGACTTGGTGTGGCACTTATTGGGGGAACACTTATATCTTATGTGGTATCTATGTTTTTTGTACCAGTAATAATTAAGAACTCTATAAAAGATATTTTATAGGGTTTTAACTCATCTCATTCATTGCAACAATTTTTTTAGATAGTTCATCTATTATATTTTTATAAAATAATGCTTTACCTGAATCTTGAGTTACTTTTAGATTAAAGATAATAACCAAAGCACCATCATTTGATGTTTTTACTGTAGTACTTCTTGGTTTATTGGTAACTGCTCTCATCTCACCAAAAAGAGTTTGTCTTTCAATAGTTGTTATTTTTTTTTCTCTATTAGTATGTTCATCTTTTTTTAAAATATCTAAACTACCCGAAAGTAAGTAATATATATCTTTATTTAAAATGCCACCCTCTTCAAATATTATTTCATTTGGCTTAAACTGTACTATCCTAACATTTTCAATAAACTCTACAATATTTTGATTACTTAAGCCTGAGAAAAAAGGTATACGACTCTTTAATAAAAGTAATTTATCCATTGCAGTAGGTGTTTTCTTTTGGGGTGAATCCATATTAATTCCTGATAAATTGAATAGTTTCTTAATTATACTTAATTTTATCTTGAAAAAATCATTTTTACTATTATTTAACTACATAAAAGTTCTAATTAATTATTTTAATTATTTTTTAATTATTTATGATAAAAATCATAAATATAAGTAAAGCTAATATTAACTATAATAAGTCACTTTTACTAACTAATGAGGACTAAATGATTAAAAAAATATTACTTTCAACATCAATTATTACAAGCCTTTTATTGGCAAATGAAACATTTACCTCTTATGATCAAGCAATTAAATTATTCAAAGAGAAGAACTATAAAGATGCCTATGAGATATTTCATTCTCTTTCAAAGAGTGATTTAGGAAATCAAACTCTAAATTTTTATCTTGGAAGAAGTGCTTATGAACAAGGTGAATATGATTTAGCTATCAGTTATTATGAAAGAATTCTTTTTGTTGAACCAAATAATTCACGAGTTAAAGTTGAAGTAGCACAAAGTAATCTTATGCTAAAAAACTATGCACAAGCTATAAAAGACTTTAACACTGTTTTAGTAAATGCAAATACTCCAGCAGATGTAAGAAAGAGTATTGAAGCAAGACTAGCTTACATAAAACGAACTATGCAAAAACACTTTATAAACGGGGCTTTAGTATTTGATTTGAGCTATGATTCAAATGCAAATAACTCTGCAACACCAGGTGATTATTCAGTCTTTACACCACAATTAGGAACAGTGACTTTATCAAATAGTGCAAAAGAAGAGTCTGATTATACTTATGATGCGATTGCTATTATAAACCACGTTTACAAATATGATGAAGAGTTCTCTTTAAATAATAACCTTGTCATTTATACTCAAGATTACGATACAAAAAAAGATAGTAATATTGATGTTATATCTTTCTCTTCTACTCCAACTTTTTATAAGGGAGCAAATAAATATAGTACTGGAATAGGAATGGATTATGTAAGATATAATGACAAAGCTTATTTAAAAAGCTATAATCTAATCCTTTCAAATTCTCATATCTTTACTCAAACAACTTTAAATGATATTACTCTTAAAATAAGTAAAAAACTTTTTGACCAAGAAACAGATAAAGAAAAAAATGCCTATGCATTTAATTTTATTGATGCTTTAAAATATAAAACAGAAAATTATGGACTTTTTACTTTAAATACTTCATATATTAAAGAGTTAGAAATATATGAACAAAGAACAGATGTAAGTAAAGAAACATATGAACTAAGCTTAGAAAATAGTTTAGCTCTTCCATATAAACTTAATCTAACTACAACACTTGGTAGTAAAAAAGTAATTTATACAGACACAGATGTTAACTTCTTATCAAGAAGAGTTGACAAGATAAACACTTTTGCTTTAGGTATTACAAGACCATTAAGAAAAAACTTAATATTTGCACTAAAGGGAACAGCTACAAACAATATATCAAATCAAGCGCCTTTTGACTATAAAAAACATGTTATAAAATCTTCATTGATTTATACATTCTAAGGATTTAACATGAAAAAAATACTATTATTACTTTTTATTCTAACAAATTTCTTATTTGCTAGTGTAGGACAAATAACAGCCTTAGTTGGTGATGTTAAAATCTCTAGAGATTCTAATACTATCTTAGCAAAGCTTGGAGAAAAGCTAGAAAAAAATGATGTAATAAACTCTGCTAAAGCTTCTAAAGCTCAAGTTACACTTGATGATAACACTATTATTACTATTGGACAAAATTCAACTTTAAATATCTTTGATTATGCCTATGATGAAACTAAACCAAATGATTCTAAAGCAGACATAGGTTTTATGAAAGGTTCATTTAAATCTATTACTGGGAAAATTGGAAAGATAAATAAAGAGAGATTTAAACTGAAAACAAAATCTGCTTCTATTGGTATTAGGGGAACTACTATTATTGGTAATCAAAGAATTATTGCTTGTACTGATGGAGCTATTAGTGTTACTGCTAATGGAGTTACGGTAAACGTTGAAAAACAAGAGCTTACTAGAACTCCACAAGGAGAAGCTCCAACTCCTCCTGAACCTTTAAAACAAGATACTTTAGATAATATAGAACAACAAGATGGTGGAGGAAATAATGACAATACTCCTCCTGAAGCGCCGAAGGTTATAGATGATGCTCCACCTAGTAATCCTCCAAAACCAGATATTCCTACTACTTCTCCTATTAAAAAAGAGCATTCTACTTTATCTAATTTTAGTACTCTAGGATATGTAAATACAATAATTTACGATAGTAATGAAGATTTTGAATCATTTAAAAATGGTGAGATCGGAATGAATGATTTTGATAGCTCTTCAACTTCTATAACGAGTAGTTCTTTAAAAATGAAGATTTTTGATAATGATATTACTAATGCAACACTAAGTAATGAAGATTATTTTTATGATCAGCTTACTGATAGTAATTATTTAGTATGGGGAGAATGGTCAAAGAATGGAAATAGTGGAGGATGGATTGCAGGAACAAAAACTGCAAAAAGTATTGTAGATAGCGTAATTAATGGGTTAAATGATACAGTAAATTTTTATGGTAACGTTATACATGGAAATATATATGATGGCACACATAAGTACTCAATACTTAATTCAAGTGAAGTAGATTTTGCATTTGATTTTGGTGGAGGAAGTGGCTCTTTTACAGGAAGTATGAACTTAATATATACTAATAATTCTCAACAAACTATTACTTATGGCATAGATATTGGAAATAATGGAGTAGTAAATTCATCAGGTTTCTCTTCATCTGATTTAACTCATAATTCTAACAGTATAACTGGAAATGTAAATGGTTCATTTTATGGAGAAGGTTCTATAAAAGCTATAGGTGGAAAATTTGACTTTGAAGATGGTGTAATAAAAGGAAGTGGTTTATTTAAAGCTATAGAAGGTACTCGACCTCCACCATAACAAGTTGTAGTGGCTAAAGATCAACCACCATCGCCACTTCATCACAAACTGGGAAATGTTTACATCGTATACAGTCAGCCCAGATTTTGTGTTCTGGAATTTGGTCTTTTTCTATAACTCTAAAACCACAACTTTCAAAAAAACCTTGCTCATAAGTTAAAGATAGAATCTGTTCTAGTCCATAAAACTTTGCCTCTTTTATGCAGGCATCAACTAATTGTTTACCTAGTTTTAATCCTCTAAAATCTTTTGATACTATTAAACTTCTCACTTCCGCAAGTCTTATAGAATGGATATGCGTAGCAGCAAAGCCAGCAAGTTTTCCATCAACTTCAACTACAGTATAAGAACGTATGGTATTAGCCATCTCATCTTCTGTTCGAAGAAGAATAGTACCCTTTTCTACTTCACCTTTAACAAGGCTCTGCATAGCAAGAATATCTTTTGTAGTTGGTTTATAAAATCTAATTTCCAAATAAGTATCCTGTTATTTTATTTTGGAGGTCTGATATACCTCTTTTTTTAAGATTTGAGATAAAAATACCATCTGGGTACTCTCTTTTTAACTTTGCTAAGTCATTTTGTTTTAACTTATCAGTTTTTGTAAAAGCATGAACAATAAGTTGGTCACCTCTTTTTATTTTTAGCAAAAATTCATCAACGTTTTTATCAATCTCTAAATCTGGATGTCTAGCATCAATTAAATGTATAAACATCTGTAGGTTTGCTCTTTTTTCTAAATAACCAGTTAGATTTCTATTCCACTCTGCTTTTATACTTTTAGAAACTCTTGCATAACCAAAACCTGGTAAATCTACAAATCTAGCAAATAAATCAGGTGGCATGTCATTATCTTCATCTGTTTTAAACTTAATATTAAAATAATTTATAAGTTGTGTTTTCCCTGGTGTTGAAGATGATTTTGCCAAGCCTTTTCTATTTGTAAGTGTATTAAGCAGTGAACTCTTACCAACGTTACTACGTCCTAAAAATGCTATCTCAGCTACATCAGGACCAGGAGAGTCAGCTATACTTTGAGCTGATTGCATAAAAGATGCTTCTACTATTCTCATTATTTACTCTCAACTTTTTGCGTATTTTTTGAAGGTTTAACTTCTTTTTTCGTAGTGTTACTATTGGCTAAATCAATTATAAATCTAACTGGCTTATCTTCGCTTCCACTAACCTTTGCTTCACCACTTACTTGGTTAATTACAATTTTATTCCCAAAAAGTCTTTTATCTTCACTTACCTCTTTTAAAAATCCATTTCCAGTAATAACATACTGCATCTTTTTAGGCTCATAGACTACTTTGTCACCTTTACCTTCATATAACTTATCAGCAGTTTTTACTTTAAATTTCACATTTCCAGTTGCTATATATTTTAAAGGTTCTCTTTTAGTATTTGGCTTTTTTTCACTTAGGTATACATCTAGTCTATCAGATTCTAATTCATCTTTTGCTTTTATCATTTTTACATTACCTGTAAAAATTGATAAGCCTTTTTCATCATAAGCTTCAAAGTTATTTGCATCTATTATTAGCTTTTCTGCAAATAAAAAACTACAAAATATACTAACTATTAAAAAAAATCTCATTTATTACCTTTGTTATTGTTATTCATTAAAACTTCAAAATGTGTATCTTTTGACTTAAAAACTGCCTTATTTGTATCAAGATACAGGGCTTTTCCTTTTATTGTACTATTATTATAGATACCATCAAACTCTATTGTATTTGTTGCAATTTTTTTAATCCCATCATAAAAAAGCTCATCAGTATTTAAAAGTATATTATTCTCTCTATTATATTTTACATTGTTTAAAAATTTATACTGTTCTAGTCTTTTAATAATAATATCAGATTCAATATAATCTGTTCCATTATCAGCTCGTCTTAATATAATTTTTCCGTCATACATAATATCTTTTGTTTTATACTTCATAGCTCTTTTAGAATTTACAATTCTTTCAAGGTTATCCACATTGAAAGTATATAAAGTAGAGTCTTCAAATACTATTTGAGGCTGTTCTTCATTGTTTTTATCTTTTTCTTTAGGAGTTATTCCTACTATTGCTGATATAAAAGATATAATTAATATTGCATAAGTAAAATAATTTATTGCCATAGTTTGAGAAATTCCTCTTCTAAACCATCTTCTCTAAAGATGTATTCCATCATCTCTCTTACCGCACCTTCTCCACCTTTATGTTCACAAACTACATTTACTATTTGTTTTATATATTTTGAACCATTTTGTGGAGTAAATGATAATCCTGCTTTTTTTAACATCTTATAATCATTTAAATCATCACCAATAGCAGCTACTTCATGCCAAGAGATTGCTTCTTTTTTTAAAATCTCTTCTAAAACTTCGTCTTTATTGTGAACACCTTGGTAAAGGTGTTCTATATTTAACTCTTTTGCTCTTTTTTCTACTAAAGAAGATTTTCTACCTGTAATGATAGCTGCTTTTTTGCCAAAGGTTTTTGTCCATACTGCAATAGCCAAACCATCTGCAACATCAAAAGATTTTATTTCATCACCATTGTTAGTATATGTAATTTTCCCATCAGTTAATGTTCCATCAACATCAAGAACAATTAGCTTTATCATAAAACACCTTTAGTACTAGGAATTCCTAATCTCTCATTTTTTACTAAAGCACGTCTTAGAGCTACAGCAAAGGCTTTAAAGCTAGCTTCTAAGATATGGTGTTTGTTTCTTCCTCTCTGAACAATTATGTGTGTTGTAAGTCCAGCATTCATAACTAAAGCATGGAAAAACTCTTCTGCAAGTTCAACATCAAAATCCCCTACTTTTCCGCTTACATTTACTTCATAAACTAAAAAAGGTCTATTTGATAAATCTAAGGCACAAGTTGATGAAGCTTCATCCATAACTACTGTTGCATTTCCATATCGCTCAACTGCTTGTATTGGGAAAATATCCTCTTTTAAAGCCTTTCCTAAAACAATACCACAATCTTCTACTGTATGATGTGCATCAATATGTAAGTCACCCTTGCAAATTAACTCAATATCAATACCACTGTGCTTAGATAGTGCTTCTAGCATATGATCAAAAAATCCAACACCTGTATTTATATTTGACTTTCCAGACCCATTAATATCTATTTTACAACTTATATCTGTCTCTTTTGTTTTTCTTTTTATTTCAGCCATATTTTTTCCTATTACTCTGCGATTACCATAGCACTAGCTAAAGAATTTTTCTCTTTGAAGTCTCTAATCTCTTCTTCTGACCTAAAGCCACTAATCCAAACCCTATTTATTTCTTTATTATTTAAAATACCTTTTTTAATTATAACATCATATCTACTATCTAATATCATTTTAAATTTATTTTGAGTAATTTGAGCACCAGCATATCTACTAAATGCCCCTACTTGTAAATAGTATTTCCCAACACTTGCAACTTCTTCTTTCTCTTCTTTTGTTTGGGCAATTTTAGCATGGAATCCTAAAACTGTGATTCTTACCTTTGCCGTCCCTTTTGCTACCATATCTATATCTCTAGCAGCTTTATTTGACAAGTCAATAATTCTAGTACCTACAAAAGGTCCCCTATCATTTACTCTTACAATAGTTGATTTTCCATTTTCTAGGTTTTCAACTTTTAACATAGTATTCATTGGTAGAGTTTTATGTGCAGCTGTTGCTTTATACATATTATAAATCTCACCATTTGAAGTAGGTTTTGCATGAAAGTTTGGTCCATACCATGATGAAATCCCTTCATGAGTATCTCCAACCTTTGCCAATGTAGGATAATACCACTTTCCAAAAACTTTATAGGGTCTCATTGTTGCCCTGTGCATCGCTTTAGAATTTCTGATTTTTTCTTCAGGAACATGAATGCTACTTCTATCCTTTTTAAATATATTATAATTGCTATACTTGTAACTTGAAGTGGAAAAACACCCAGTAAACAAAAATGTTATTATAAGTGCAATACTTAATTTTAAAAGTTTATCTATATGTAATAACAAGTTTGTCTCCTTTTTTAATAAGGCTAGTTTTTAAGTTATTATCATTCATTAGTTTATCTAACTCAATTCTATGCATTTTTGCAATTGATAAAAGAGTATCTCCATTTTTCACATAGTAATTTTTTGTCTTTAAGCCTGTACCTTCTACAAAAGGTATTACTAATTTTTGTTTTAAAGCTAATCTATTACTTTTTAGTTTATTAAAACTTTTTATTGCTTTGTATGAGATTCCATATTTTTTACCAATATCAAATAAATTATCCCCTCTTTTTACAATATGAACTTTATATTTTGTTGGTTCTATATTCATTTTATTTTGATTAAATATAGATAATCTACTATATGGAATATAAATTTCATAATCCTCATTATATGTAGGTATTACATTTCGTACGATATGTTTATTTAGCATTTTTAAATCTCTATACTCCATACCAATAGCACTTGCAATATTTTTTAAATGCAAACCACCCTTTACTTTAACAGTGGCAATAGGCGAAGTAACACCAATATTTCTAATATGAGAATAATCATTTTCAGTTACAAAACTTTGATTGTTCATCATAGCAAGTGAGATTATTTTTCTTATATATCCTCTACTCTCTTCTGGTAAATATTGTCTTCTAATCTTTTTTTGCTCCATTAAAAGCTCATAAATATCTGGTTTTACATCCCATGTTAAAATTTCTTTATATATGTTATTTAATTCTCTAAATTTAACTCTTTTTTGTTGGTAAAGACTAATAGTTCTTCTATATTTTTTTATTTGTTGAGATTTATCATTATTTTTACCATTTTCATCTTCATACATATCAATAGTAGCTCTTGTAATTGCTTCAATTACTCTTCCTTGACCACAGTTATAAGCAACAGCAGCTAAATACCACTTTCCAAACTGTCCATGTAAATATTTTAAATGTTTTGTTGCAGCATAAGTTGATTTAACAATATCCATTCTTTCATCAACATATATATCATTTTTAAGTCCAAGATTTTTTGCAGTACCATACATGAATTGCCACATCCCAGTTGCTCTTGCATGTGACTTTGCATCTAGGGTAAAGCTAGATTCTGCCATTGCTAGATATAAGAAAGTCTCAGGTAAACCCTCTTCTCTTAATATCTCTTTAACTTTTGGAACAAATAAAGATGCTCTATTAAATCTATTTACGTATTTGAGTTGAATATTTTGTAGATACCTATTATATGTCTTTTGTAATTTGTAATCTGTGATGTAAGCTGGGTCAATATCTAGTTCTTTTAAGATTTGTAAATCCCGCTGAGAAAAATTACTACCTATTAGCGATGCATTTGCACTTATAAAAACAGTGGCGATTAATAATAAAATTTTAAACAATTATCTATCCTATTTATGTAAATAGTAGAGATTTTATCTAAATTATGCTAGAAAACTCTTTAAATAGTTTTTTTGCATTATTTGTAGTGAGATTTTGTACCTCTTCATCAGAGATATTTAGTAGTTCAGATATCTTTTGGGATACAAATTTTGTGTATAAAGGTTCGTTTCTTTTCCCTCTATTTGGGTGTGGAGTCAAATATGGAGCATCTGTTTCAATTAACAATTTTTCTAAAGGAATTTTAGGTAAAACTTCCACAAGCTTTTTTGCATTTTTAAAAGTTAAAACTCCACCTATTCCAAAATAAAAATTATGTTCACTTAAACTTAATAAATGTTCACTTGCATTATAACAATGTAAAACACCACCAACATCTTTTGCCCCATATTTTTCTAAAATCTCTTTAGAGTCATTTGAAGCTTCTCGAACATGGACTATTAAAGGTTTTTTTACTTTTTTAGCAAATTCAACTTGAGAAATAAAAACCTCTTTTTGCAGCTGTTTTTCTTGAAGTTTTTCATCTTCATTCTCTGGTAGCCTAAAATAATCTAGTCCACACTCACCTATTGCAATACATTTTGGATGGTTTACATACTCTTTCATAACATTTTCATCATAAGAAGAGGCATCGTAAGGATGAATTCCAACAGAGAAAAAAACTTCTTTATACTTTTGGGCTAATTTGATTGCTTGGGGTAAGTCTGCAAAGTCTGCACCTGGAATTAAAAAACCTTTAATCCCATTTTCTAGTGCACGAAGTATTACTTCATCAACATCATCATAGTATTGTTCGGTGTCTAAGTGACAGTGGGTATCAATAATTATGATAAAAACCTTTTTTTCAATACAGCAATTAATTCATTTATTTTAGATATATCTTCATGTTTAATCCATGCATCAATTCCAAAATTTTTAAATGCATCATAATCATCTTCATCATCTAAAATTGCAATAGAAACAAACTTCTCTTTACATGAAGCTGATTTATTCTCTTCAAAATCAAATATAGAATTAATATCAATTAGCGCAATATCTGCATCTCCTGATGTCTCTTCATAGTTTTCAACTGTAAAAGATGGGTCTAATAATTTTGTATCAATATTGCAAAAAGTTACTATTTTCATGGTTTTGCCTTTTTAATTTCTTAACTCAAGTTATTTTATCTAAAAAAAAATAAAAACTACAATATGTATCTTGTAGTATCTTCATCTTTTACGATATCTGATAGTTTTTCTTCCACTAATTGTTTTGTTATTACAATAGTTTCACCACTTTTTTCATCAGCATCAAAGCTAATATCTTCAAGAACTTTTTCAATAACAGTATGCAGTCTTCTTGCACCTATATCTTCAGCTTTTTCATTTGCACCAACAGAAAGGTGCGCAAATGCACGAATTGCACTATCTTCAAACTCTAAAGTTACACCTTCAACATTTAGCAAGGCTTTGTACTGTTTTAATAAAGAGTTTTTAGTATTTGTTAATATTTTATATAAAGCCTCTTCATCTAAAGGATTCAATTCAACTCTAAGTGGAAATCGTCCTTGTAATTCAGGTAACAAATCACTTGGCTTACTAACATGAAAGGCCCCAGCTGCAATAAATAAGATATGGTCAGTTTTAACTTGTCCATATTTTGTTTGTACATTACTTCCTTCAACTATTGGTAACAGGTCTCTTTGTACACCCTCTTTACTTGGGTCTTGATTTTGATTATTTTTTCCAGAAGCTATTTTATCTATTTCATCAATAAAAATTATTCCACCATTTTCAACTCTTCTTAAAGCTTCATGTTTAATAGACTCTTGATCTATTAGTTTTTCACTCGCTCCACTTCTTAAAAGTTTTCTAGCATCTTTTATTTTTACTTCTTTTTTAACTTTATCTTTATTTAGTGAGCCTAACATATTGCTTAAACTCTCTTGCATAGATGTCATATCTAAAGGAAGAGAAGAATCAATCACTTCCACATGGGCTTTTTTAGGAAGCTCTATTTCGATTATTTTATCTTCAAGTTCACCTTTTAATAACTTTTCTTCCATTTTATTAAATGTTTTGATAAAAGATTCTTTTGAACTTTCACTTGCACTCTCTGGTAGAGGAGGTACGAGTTTTTCAATTATTTGTTTATTTACTTCTTGGTCTATTCCATCTTGTATTTTTTCTTCATACTCTTTAGTTACTAAGTCCATTGAAGCAAAAACTAAATCTCTAATCATAGACTCTACATCCCGTCCAACAAAACCAACTTCAGTATATTTACTTGCTTCTACTTTTACAAAAGGAAGACTCATCATTTTTGCTAATCTTCTTGCAATCTCAGTTTTACCAACACCAGTATTACCTATCATAAGAATATTTTTAGGCATAATTTCTTCTTGGATTTCTGGGTCTAATTGCATTCTTCTATATCTATTTCTAAGTGCTAATGCTATGGTTTTTTTGGCATCATCTTGACCAATAACATAATCATCTAGAAACTTTACAATCTCTTTAGGAGTCATATTCATTTGTATTAATCCTCTATTTTTAATAATTTAATATTTTGATTTGTATATATACATAGTTCCCCTGCAATCATTAGTGACTCTTTTACTAACTCTTCAGGGTCTAAGTTTGAGTGTTTTTCCAAAGCTCGTGCAGCAGAAATAGCAAAATTACCACCACTTCCTATTGAAGCTATCATTCCATCTTCTGGCTCAACTACATCGCCTGTTCCTGATAAAATAAAAATATGCTCTTTATTTAAAACTATCATCATAGCTTCTAGACGTCTTAAAACTTTATCTTTTCTCCACTCTTTAGAGAAAGCAATTACAGCTTTTAATAAATCACCTTTGGTGTTTTCTAAATGAACTTCAAACATATCAAAAAGATTAAAAGCATCAGCTGTACTTCCCGCAAATCCTGCTAAAATCTTATCTTTATATAGTGTTCTGATTTTTGTAGCATTACCTTTTAAAACAGTGTTTCCAAAGGTCACTTGACCATCACCACCAATTACTGCTTTATCTTTTGCTCTATAAGCTAATATCGTAGTTGCATCAAACATTTTTTATTCTGCTATTACATCAAATTTAATTGTTCCATGAATTCCATGTCCCAATTTACAATCTGCTTCAAAGATACCTTCAGTTTTAACTTTTGATTTTAAAGTAATATTCTTTTTATCTAAATCAATATCAGCTTGTACTTTCAGTATTTCACTAATCTCTTTATTAGTAACAGAACCAATTAGGTGTCCATTTGCCCCGATTTTATGTTTTATTGTAAATTTTTGAGAATCTAGTTTTTTTGCAGTCTCTTTTGCTATTTCAATCTCTTCTGCTTCTTTTTGGGCTTCTCTTCTCATTTGAGCTTTATGTTTATTTAAAACTTCATTTGTTGCAAGTAGTGCTAAACCTTTTCCAATTAAAAAATTTTTTCCATATCCGTCAGAAACCTCTTTTACTTCACCAGCTTTACCAGTACCTTTTACATCTTTTAATAATAATACTTTCATAATATATTCTCCATATCTTAAATAGCATGTATTCTACTATAATATTTTTGAAGTCAATATAAAGGCATAAAATAAAAAATATTTTATATTAAAAGAAAGGCTTTTTAAGCATAAAAAGAGGAATGATTATAATTTTTTGAATCATTTAACATCTCGGATAGATAGCTTTTCACTAAAGTGTTAGCTTCATCTTGTGAATATCCACTAGCATTGCTGCTATATTTATCAAATAAATTTATAAGATCTTGTTTTGATTCGTCATTCAAATTTAAAACTCTACTTGTGTAATCAGATATAGTATTAAGTGAATTTGTAGTTTCATCTTTTTCATTATTAAATAAAGAGTCCATTAAAGTTTGAACCGTATTATAATACTCTTCATCCTCTTCTTCATCTTCGCTTGAGTTTTGTGGAGGTGGTGGAGGTGGCATTCTACCAATATGCCCAGCTACATTTTGTGAAGCAGGACCAACACCTGCTAAATCACCTACTTCTTTGGCATCAAAGCCTAATGAAGACATAGCATCAGATAATTGTTTAGAGGGTCTAATATTTGCATCTTGAAAAGCAGCAACAATTTCTTGTGCATCCCTTTGAGATAAGCTATTTGAATCATAATTTAATAAAGTATCATCAATAATTTGCTGTTGTTCATATGAGAGTGAATTTCTTGCTACTGCAGAAGTACCACTTAAGATGGCATTAAAGTCAATGCCTGAACTAACAGACGAAATCATATCGTATCCTTTTATTTATCTAATTTTAAGGTAATTATATTTAAATGTCAATAAATTAGATAAATAAAAGTAAATGAATTGTTTAACTAGCTAACTCTTCTAATGAAGTACTATGCTCTCTTATATTTCTTTTTTTAACATAATTATTTAAGCCTATGTGATTGTTATAACCTAAAAGTTTTGCTATTTTTCTAACAGATAAACCTACGCCTAAAAGTTCTTCTATCTTATCTCTTTGCTTATCAAATTTTGATTTTTGGATAGTTCCTTTTGGTTTACCTAAACTTTCACCTTTGAGTTTTTTTGCAGTTAAAGCCTCTTTTGTTCTTAGACTCATTAAATCTTTATCTAAAGATATTGTCATAGAAATCATACCAAGAACCATTTTTGTTAACATATCATCATTACTTACTAAATCTAAGTTTTGTTTAATCACAAGTATTCGTATTTTACTATCTAGTAAAAACTTAACCATCTCCAAAATTCTCTCTACTGTTCTACCAAAAACATTTAAATCATATACCAATAGGGTTGAGTTCATTTGACAAGATTTAAGAAGTTCTAAAATATTTTTTTCTTCATCTGGAGCATTAATTTCAACCTCAATATTGTGAAAAATCTCCATCTTATGTTCTTTGACATAAGAAATTATTCCATCTTCTTGCAACTTTGTATATGAGCTATTATTTTTGTTGATTCTTAAGTATGTGAAGAGTTTTGACATTGATTATCCTTTAGACAATTAGTATAACTAAAATAAAATTTATTATACAAAATGATAACTTTATATTTATTTATAGTAATACAAAATGTTAGCATTCCATTTATTAATATTAGCTTAAATTTTACAATTCTTATGCTTTATTATAAATTAAACTTAAAAACATAAAGAGCCATTGTTTGAAAATAAAGATTTTTTAAGCTAATATCACTATTTTATACAACAAAAAAAGGAACTATAGTGAGATTAGTTGTTGCAATTAGTGGTGCTAGTGGAGTAAACTTAGGAATAAAGTTTTTAAAACTATTACCTGAAAATATAGAAGCTTTTGCTGTTATCTCAAAGAGTGCAAAGATTGCTTTAAAATACGAAAACTCTTCTGCATTAGAGAATTTAAATAATCAAAAAAATATTACAATCTTTAAAAATAGTGACATTGCTGCGCCTATTGCATCTGGCTCATTTAAAATAGATAAAATGGTAATTATTCCATGTTCTATGAATACACTTGCAAAATGTGCTTATGGTTTTGCAGACAATTTAATAACCCGTGCATTTTCAGTCTCTTTAAAAGAAAAAAGAGAGGTTTTATTAGCCCCAAGAGAAATGCCCTTTTCATTAATAGCTTTGGAAAATATGACTAAGTTATCATCAATGGGTGTTACAATTTCACCACCAGTTTTGGGTTATTACTCAAATAACAGTACAATTGATGAAATGGAAAACTTTATTATTGGAAAATGGTTTGACAGTTTAGGAATAGAAAATAGTTTATATAAAAGATGGAAAGATGATGAATAAAGAAAATAAAGAGCAAATATCTTCATACAAAAGTGCCATATATTCAGGGACCTTTGACCCTATTACAAATGGTCATATGGATATTATAAAAAGAGCAGCAAATATTTTTGATGAAGTTATTATTGCTGTTGCAAAAAGTGAAAGAAAAAAACCAATGTTTTCCCACGACAAAAGGGTTGAGTTTGCTAAAGAAGCTACAAAAGATATTACAGGAGTAAAGGTTGTTGGATTCGATACTTTATTAGTGGACCTTGCTACTAGCTTGAGTATTACAACTATTATTAGAGGCTTAAGAGCCGTTAGTGACTTTGAATATGAGTTACAAATGGGATATGCAAATGCTTCTATCAATAAACAAATAGAGACTTTATATCTTATGCCAACACTTGAAAATGCCTTTGTAAGTTCTACAATTGTTAGGGAAATCATATTATATAAAGGTAAGTTTGAGCACTTAGTTCCAAAAGAGGTTTTAAAATGTATGTAGTAATAGAAGGAATCGATACAGCTGGAAAATCAACACAACTTGATATTTTATCACAAAAATTTTCTGATGCAATTTTTACAAAAGAACCCGGTGCAACAAAACTAGGTATAAAACTGCGAGAAATGGCACTCAATGGTGAAGCAAAATCAAAAGTTGCTGAGATGTTTTTATTTTTGGCTGATAGAGCTGAGCATATTGAAGAGGTAATAAAACCCAATAAAGATAAAATGGTTATTTCAGATAGGTCTGTTATTTCAGGTATTGCTTATGCTTCAAATTTACCTATTGAAATTGTTACAACATTAAATTTAATAGCTACAGAAAACACCCTGCCTACTCATACTATTTTACTAGAATTAAGTAAAGAAGAGTTGACAAATAGATTAGGTAATAAATCAAATGACTCCATAGAATCAAGGGGAATTGATTATTTAATTGATATTCAAAATAGAATGAAAAAAACTATTGAAATGTTGGATTTAAATTATATTTTTATAGATGCTAGTTTAAGTATAGAAGAGATTGCAAAGAAAATTGAGGATTTTATTAATGGCTAAACAAAATATTCAAAGCCTAAGAGGTATGAATGATATTTTAGGAAAAGATAGTGAGCTTTTTACATATTTTATAGAAAATGCTTCAAAAATAGCAAAAAACTATGGGTTTACATACTTAGAAACTCCTATTTTAGAAGAGACTGCTTTATTTAAAAGAAGTGTTGGAGAGAGTAGTGATATAGTTAATAAAGAGATGTACCAGTTTGAAGATAAAGGTAAAAATGACGTATGTCTAAGACCTGAAGGAACGGCTGGAGTTGTAAGAAGTTTTGTACAAAACAAGTTTGATAGAGCTGGTGGAACATATAAATGGTACTACTACGGGCCTATGTTCAGATACGAAAGACCACAAAAAGGAAGACTAAGAGAGTTTCATCAATTTGGTTGTGAAGTATTTGGTATAGATTCAGTTTATGAAGATGCAAATATAATTATGATGATAAAAGAGATTTTAGATTTCTTTGGAATTGGATTTACTCTTCAGTTAAATTCACTTGGCTGCCCTACTTGTATGCCAACATATAAAGAAAACCTTGTAAAAGTTTTAAGCAATATAAGAACTGAGCTTTGTGAAGACTGTAATAGAAGAATAGAAACAAATCCTATTAGAGTATTAGATTGTAAAAATGAGAAATGCCAATCACTCTTAGTAGATGCTCCAAAAATCACAGATAATTTATGTGAAAAGTGTGATAGTGATTTTGAAAAACTAAAAGAGATTTTAGATTTTAATAATATATCTTATGTTATAGATTCAAACTTGGTTCGAGGTTTAGATTACTATTCTCAAACTGCCTTTGAATTTACTTCAAATGAAATTGGTGCACAAAGTGCAATTGCTGGTGGTGGAAGATATGACAGACTTGTAGAGTTTTTAGGAGGAAGAGCAACTCCTGGAATTGGATTTGCAATTGGAATAGAAAGATTACTTGAATTAATAAAACCAAAAGAGACAAAAAGTGATACAATCTACTTAGGTGCAATGAGTGAAGATGCTTTAAATACATTATCAAAAATTGCCATTGAAAAAAGAAAAACAACAAAAACTATTATGGAATACAGTTCAAGAAGTTTTGGTAAACATTTTAAAATAGCAGAAAAACATGGAGCAAATATTGTTGCACTAGTTGGTGAAGATGAACTAAAAAATGGAACAATTTATGTTAAAAACATAGATACTCAAGAAGAAAAAAATTTAAAATTAGAGGATTTTTAATCGTGAATGATTATGGTATTGATATCTGGAGTGATGATAACTTTATAATTGAAGATGGCTTAGCTAAGGTTAATTTTGATGGTAAACCATCGTTAATCTCTATTGTTAAAGATATTAGAAAGCAAGACTTTAAAGGTCCTTTGCTTTTAAGATTTCCACATATAACAAAAAAACAGATTAATACGCTCTATAACGTATTTAATGCAAGTATTAAAGAGTACAACTATAAAGGAACATTTAATGCAGTGTTTCCTTTAAAAGTGAATCAATTACCAAACTTTATACACCCTCTTTTAAAAGAAGGCAAAAAGTTCAATTATGGATTAGAAGCTGGAAGTAAAGCGGAACTTGTCATTGCAATGACCTACAATAATCTTGGCTCTCCAATTACTGTAAATGGATTTAAAGATAAAGAGATGATTCATCTTGGATTTATTGCTAAAAAAATGGGACACAATATTACACTTATCATTGAGGGTTTAAATGAACTAGAGATGATTATTGCTGTTTTAAAAGAGACTAAACTAGAGTGTCCAAATATTGGATTAAGAGTAAGACTACATAGCGGTGGTAGTGGATTATGGGCAAAAAGTGGGGGTATTAACTCAAAATTTGGTCTTACATCTACTGAAATCCTTGAGGCCTATGAACTAATGGAGGAGACTGATATTGTTGATTATCTTACAATGATTCACTTTCATATAGGTTCTGCTATGAACTCTATAAAACCACTTAAAAAAGCACTTAGAGAATCAGGGCACATCTATGCTGAACTAAAAAACCTTGGTGCAAGAAAATTATCATCAATAAATATTGGTGGTGGATTAGCAGTTGAATATAATGCCTATGAAAGAACAAGGTTTTACTCTTTAAGTGAGTTTGCAAATGATGTTATATTTACAATAAAAGATATAGCAAAACAAAAAGGTGTTGAAGAACCAAATATTTTCACAGAATCAGGAAGATTTATTTCAGCTGCATCAACAGTACTTATTACTCCTGTTTTAGAACTTTTTTCGTCTGAATATGAACTTCATCATTTAAAATTAAAAGAGAATAACCCTCCACTTATTCAAGAATTATTCTATTTACACAGAGATATAAAAAAGAAAACTGCATATGAGTACATGCACGATAGTATGGATCATATGGAATCACTTTTAACACTATTTGATTTAGGTTATATTGATTTACAAGATAGATCAAATGCGGAGATACTAACACATCAAATAGTTAAAAAGGCTATATCACTTTTAGAAATTGATGATTATGGAGAGTTAAAAAGACTTGATGAGAATATTCAAGAAAAGTATCTATTAAACTTCTCACTTTTTCAATCACTACCAGATTATTGGGGTATTGACCAAGAGTTTCCAGTAATGCCAATAACACATCTAAATGAAAAACCAACAAGAAGTGCTTCACTATGGGATATAACTTGTGATAGTGATGGAGAAATTCCATTTGATGCTAAAAAACCACTTTATTTACATGATATAAATTTAAATCAAGAAGATTATTTCTTAGCATTTTTTAATGTTGGTGCATATCAAGATACTTTAGGAATGAAACACAACCTATTTTCACACCCAACAGAAGTTAATATTGTCTTTAAAGATGGAGAAGTTGTATTAGAAAAGATATTAGAATCACAAAAAACTATTGATGTACTTGATGATATTGATTATGATACAAATGAGATAGAAAATATTTTAAGTAAAAACTTAGCCCCTGAAATTTACAAGGATCTAAAAAAGTATCTAAATGAAAATACTTACTTAAAAACAATATGGAGTTATTATGAATAATCAGACAAATACAGAATTAAATAATAAAGTAGAAATAGAAGAAAAAATATCACTTTGGCAACAGATAAAAGAAGACTTTTCAGTTCCAAAGGTAAATGACCCTGCTTTAAATTCAAGTATTGAACTATTTTTCAACTACCCAGGTGTTTGGGCTGTAATTAATCATAGGATTGCAAATAAATTATATAAGAAGAATTTTAAAATCACTGCAAGAATTATTATGGGAATAACACAATTTCTTTGTAATATGGATATTCATCCAGCAGCTACTATTGGAAGAAGAGTATTTATTGACCACGGAATTGGTGTAGTTATTGGGGAAACAGCAATACTAGAAGATGATGTTCTTATTTATCAAGGTGTTACTTTAGGTGGAGTTAGTTTAAATAAAGGGAAAAGACACCCTACTATAAAAGCTAACTCAGTTATAGGAAGTGGTGCAAAGATTTTAGGAAATATAACTATAGGAAAAAATAGTAAAATTGGAGCAAACTCAGTAGTAATTTGTGATGTGCCTAAAAACTCTACAGCAGTAGGAGTTCCTGCAAAAATCATCAAAAAAGATGATAAAAATGGAAGACTTAACCATGGAGATTTACCAGATATCAACAAAGAGATGTTTGAATATTTACTAAAAAGAGTTGCTGTGTTAGAACATGCTGTTAGAAAATATGATGGAATTGATTTAAGTAATGAAGACCATGAGTTAGAATCAATCTATAAAAAATTTATTACTGCAATGAACTCTATTAAATAATGATATATGAACTCCTGTTATTTGGACTAATTACTGGATTTGTATCTGGTTTTTTTGGTGTTGGTGGAGGTATGCTCCTTGTTCCAATACTTCTAATGGCAGGATTTATTATGAAAGAAGCTATTGCCATATCTGTTATGCAGATGGTATTTAGCTCAGTTTTTGGATCTTTTTTAAATAGTAAAAAACAATCAGGTCTTCTTATTGATGGTTTACTAATAGGTATTGGTGGCTTTTTAGGAGGATTATCATCTGGTTTTATATTAACTGCCTTATCAAATAAGACTTTACAATATGTATTTATTGTAATACTACTTGCCTCTATTATTAAACTATTTATAACACCAGCTGAGCATAATAAAGAAGAAAAAAAACATTCAAAACTTCTACTTATATTAATAGGTGCAATTGTAGGTATGATTGCCATGAGTATTGGTGTTGGTGGTTCTATTATGATAACCCCAATTTTAGTTGGATTTATGAATTACAACCTAAAAAAAGCTACTACTTTAGGACTATTTTTTGTAATGTTTTCTTCTAGTGCAGGATTTATATCTTTAAGTTACAGTGGGCATATGCTTTATAGCGAAGGCTTTACCGTAGGTCTTGCATCACTACTTGGTGTTTATTTGGGAATTAAAGTGAAAAACAAAATAAATATGAAATCTTATAAAAAATATGTTTTATTTTTATATATAGTAACTTTTTTAATAATGATATATAAAACTATTTAGAGTTTTGCTCTCTTAATTTATCTTTTTTACTTTTTCTTTTTCCTTTTATTGGTGCTTGTCCTTTTATTTTCTCTATAGGTTCTCCTGTTAATTCAAACCCTACAATTTGTTCCCTTGTTAGCTTTATATCACTTCTTTTTTCAATCAAAGAGAAATGTTCTTTATCTTCATGACAGATAAAAGAGACTGCAATTCCACTCTTCCCAGCTCTTCCTGTTCTTCCAATTCTATGTATATAATCGGCCACAGCTCTTGGTAAATCAAAATTCACTACACAAGAGATATTATCTATATGAAGTCCCCGTGCGGCTATATCTGTGGCAAATAAAACTTTTATTTTTTTATTTTTAAAATCCGCTAAAGTTTCATTTCTCTCTTCTTGTATTAAATCACCATGAAAAGATTCTGCTTCAAATCCATATTTTCTAAACTTAAAAGCCAAATTATCACAAGAACGTTTATTTGCCATAAAAACTAGGACTTGTTCAAAGTTCTCTTCTTTTATTAGATGTCTAAGCAAAGCACTTCTATTCTCTTTGTTTACTTCTATTACTCTTTGATTAATTGTCTCTACTGTAGTTTGTTCACTTTCAATAGAAACCTCAATAGCATTTTGCGTGATTTTTGAAGCAATAGTTAAAATCTTAGGAGGATAAGTTGCAGAAAAAAGAAGATTTTGGCGCTGTTTTGGTAAAGAGTCTAATAAAAGCTCTAACTCCTCTTCAAAGCCAAAATCAAGCATCTTATCTGCTTCATCTAAAACTAAAAATTCAAGAGTTGATAAATTTATCTGTTTTTTCTTTAAGATATCAAGTAATCTTCCAGTTGTTGCAACTACAATATCACACCCTTTTTGTATATCTAAAAGTTGCTCACCGATACTCTCTCCACCAATTACACTTACAAGCTTGGGCTTTTTATGTAAATATTTACTAAAAAGATTAAAAGATTCACATACTTGTAGGGCTAATTCTCTTGTGGGTGTTAATACTAAACATCTAATTTTTGCTTTTCCTTCATATCTCTTATTTGCCCAAAGATTTAAAATAGGTAATACAAAACTTGCAGTTTTACCACTTCCTGTTTGTGCTTTTGCCATAATATCTTTGTGTTCTAAGACTAATGGAATAACTTTTTCTTGAATAGCAGTAGGAGTGGTATATTCATTCTCTTTAAGTGAAATATTTAACTTATCTGATAAATTTAATTTAGAAAATGACATATATAAGAATCCTATTAATAATTTATTTGTACTTTATTATTATTTAGCTTTATTTGACTTATATTTATCTATGAAAGCATAGTTTTTAATAAATAAGACAAGATACCGCTATTTTTATAATACTTTATTTCTTCATTAGTATCTAATCTAACTTTTAATTTAGTCTCGATAACTGCTCTATTTGAAGTAATTGTTAAGTTAGCTAAAGCATTTACTTCTATGTTTTCATCTAAAACTATATCAATAACCTCATCACCTCTTAAATTTAACACTTCAAAATCTTCATCTTCTAAAAACTCCAAAGGCAAAACTCCAAAGGCAATTAAATCTTCTCTATAAACTTTGTCAAAAGACTTTGCAACTATTGCCTTTACCCCTAAAGGTTTCATCCCTTTTACAGCCCAATCCCTCGACTCTCCAATTCCATATTCTTTTCCTGCAAATATTACCAAAGGTCTATTTCTTTGTTTAAATCGTTTAGAGAGTTCATAAATTGAGACAATTTCATCCTCTTCAAAATCTTTTGTGTATCCACCCTCTTTTGAAACCATTTCATTTTTTAAATTTGCACTATCAAAAATACTTCTAAGCATAATTTCACTATTTCCCTCTCTACTTTTAAAAGAGTTATAATCATATGACTTTACTCCTATTTCTTCTAAGTAGTTTGATGCAACTGAATATAGAGCTATTTGTTCTGAAGGTGAGATTTTATCTGTACTAATGTTATTTCCTAAAATCACTAAACTTCCTGCATTTTTTATCTCTATTTTTTCTATATATTCATTATTAAAAAAGTTTGAAGCCTGTATATATGTAGAGTCTTTATCCCAAGTATAAGTGGGTGTGTCTTGTACTTCTAGTTCTTGCCAATATTTATTACCTTGAAAAATATTTTTATAAATCTCTTTATATAAACTATAGTCTAACTTATTTAAATACTCAACAACTAATTCATTACTTGGCCAGATATCATCAAGCTTTATTTCTTTATTTTCTACTATGTCAATACAGTCATCTAAAATATTACATTTTATTGTTTTAGCTAAAGTATATACTATTATCAAAGATGCTGACATATAATAGTTTGATTTAATAAAAGAGGGAATATTCTCTTCATACCTTTCATCTGCACAATAAAGCGAAACTACATTTAAGTTATTGCTTTTTATATCTTCTTCTATATTTTTATTGAAATCATTAAAGTTATAATCATTTTCAACAATATTAAAACCTAGTTTTTCTAAATATTTCAATAAATCAAGTTTTTCTAAATATACTCTTTCTAAGGGTGAAGTTGTAAATAATAGTTTCTTAATACTCTCATTGGCTCTTATACCTAATTCATAAGCTTTTTTTGCTATAAGTCCTACATGTATGAGAGAATAAGGATTTGAATTTGAAGATATTATTGATAATACTATATCACCATCATTTAGGTTAATTCCACTATTTTGTAATGGAAAGTTTTTTAACTCATTGATACTAATTTTATCATCTGATTTTTTAGATTCATATATGCTAGCTTCTATTAAATCTAAATTTATCTCAATAGTCTCATCGTAAGATAAAACATCGCTTTTAGAAAATAGACTCTGTTTTTCTAAATATATTTTTACGAGTTTAGAAAAATCACTATTATCCATAGTGTTATCATAATACTGAAGGGTTCTATTATCTATTGGGAAAAAAGAAGATTTTGCTCCATATTCATAAACCACATTTGAAATTGTTAATCTATCTTCTAATGTTAGTTCACAAACACCCTCCCCATAAAACTCTACAATTTTTTCAAATAGTGTATACTCTTTTAAACTATTTATTAAATTTGAAATTAAATCTGATGATGTTACAGTCTTATTTACTTTTCCTTTTATCTCTATTCCCAATACTTTGGGTAGATTAAAAGATAAGGGAAAACCAAATATTGTTGACTCTGATTTAACACCTTCTATTTTACAAGCTAAAACACCCAATGAACTTATACTTATAGTATCTTTATTTGTTCCTACTATTGTCTCAGGAAATAGATAATTTTTTCCATTCTTTTGTTCTAGATGAATTATTGTAGATAAGTACTCTAAATTTATTTGATGACAAAGTTGTGAACCAGGAGGGATTACTCTAACATTTTCAAATTTACTTTTTGCCCATTTTATAAATTTATACTTCTCTTTTGTTTCAATATTCTCACATAAAGAGTCATCAAGTATAATGTCTATCATTACTGTAGGATTTACTTTATTTACATCACCTTCATATCTAGCAACTATATCTCTCATTGATGCTAAATCAACAAGTGAAGAAATTCCACTAAAATTTTGCATGACAATTCGTGAGGGATAAAAATTTATTTTAAGATTTTTTCTATTTAAAAATAGATCAATGATATACTCTATTTCTTCGTCATTATTTGCTTTTCTTAAATTCTCTTCTAATAATATCTTTAAGCAAAGGGGGAGTTCTCTTAAGCTTTCATATAATGAAAAAACTTTTTCTAAATCATAATAATAAAAAACTTCATTTTCTATTTCAAAACTATTTTGAATATTCATTATACTAACCTTATAATTATTAATATGTAAAATACCAAATGCTTCTTTAATATTTAATTATGGTACAATATATACTTTATTTTTTTAAACGGGAATCTCATGAACAATAGAAAAAGATACAATTTTACTAATACTTTATTCAAATTTTTTATACTTTTATTACTATCAATAAATCTCTTTGGAAATGCCTTAGTAGTTAATAATTCAATAAATAAGAATAATCAACCTACTAATAATAGTGATACTGCAAATAAAGTTACTGAAGAAACAGACTTAAATACAAGAAGTGAAGAAATAAGTGCCTATGACTTAGGTTTTATCATAAAACTCATTAAAGACAAAAACATAGATGCAGATAAACAAATTGAAATAATTGATGATGAAATGGGAAAAATCATTAATAACATAAATAATGAAGTGCCCTACCCTTTTGATGAAAAGACGTATCAAAAAAAGATAAAATTTTTAAATAGCAAAATAAATGTCAACTCTAAATATGACAATAACTTAGCTGTCTCAAGAGACCTTTTAAAAATATCATTTTTAGAAAACGAAAAGATGTTTGCTAAAACAATAAACTCAATAATTGATGGTAAAAACTCTTTTAAAGATAAAAAGTATTTTATCTCACTACTTGAAGGTAAAATTGAAGAATTAAATAGAATAGATTTAAGACTTTTTGAAAAAACATATAATCAAATATCTACACAAAAAGACCCTCTTACTCTTGAGTTTAATAATGCCTTTGAGTCATTGCGAACACAAATAAATGCTGATCTACTTGTATACAACTATTTAAACTCTAATATTAGTGATTTTAGACCAAGTAATTTTATACTTGATGAACTAAGTTTAAAATATATTATAAAAACAATAGATTCAAATAAATATATTAAAAATATTTCTGAAACTTTTAATTACTATTTCCATATTTCTGTAGGAAAAGTAGTAATTCTTCTTTCTATATTTGTACTTTTTATGCTTGTTAATAGAAAGATACTCCCATATTTAGCTGAACTATTTAATCATAAACTATCAAAAAATATAAAAGCTTTAAATACCTCTATTATAGAGATTATTCCTTCTAGTTTTAGATTTAATTTATCTTTAATTATTTATGTTTTTTCACTTCAATTATCACTTTTTCTACTCCTAGATGATGCCGCTAAAGTTAACCACTTAATACCCTGGTTCAACACTGTGTATTTAGCACTATCTTCTTATATGTTTTATAGAATTTTAACAAACTACATAAATCTATCTTCGGATAAAATATTTAGTGACTATCCAAATATGAGAAAAGAGATGGTTGACTTTATTCTAAGAATTTTAAAAATTATAATTCTAATATTTATAGCACTATTTTTATTGGTTCAATTAGGATTTGATATAAAAGCCATCATAGCTTCACTTGGTATTGGTGGTATAGCTGTTGCACTTGCAGCAAAAGATACCCTATCTAACTTTTTTGGTTCATTAAATATTATTACAGATAATTCATTTTCACAAGGAGATTGGATAGAAGCTGGAAATGTAGAAGGAACTGTAGTTGATATTAGAATGAGAACTACTAGAATTAGAACCTTTGCAAATGCAATGATTACTATTCCAAATGCTCAATTGGCAAATATACCTATTTTAAACTGGTCAAAAAGAATTATAGGTAGAAGAATAAATATGTCTATAGGTATAACATATAATAGTAAAATGAGTGATATTGAAAACTTAGTAAATGATATTAGAGAGATGTTACAAGAACATGACTCAATTGCCTCATCAAAATCAGCAAGTATTGATAAAAAACCATATTTATTAAAAAAAGAAGATTTAATAGGTGTTAAAAACAATATTTTAGTCTATATTGATGAATATGCAAATAGTTCTATAAATATTTTAGTTTATTGCTTTAGTAGAAGCCCTGTTTGGGAAGACTGGTTAGAGACAAAACAAGATGTAATTGTAAGAATTTCACAATTAGTAGAGAAAAACTCTTGTTCATTTGCTTTCCCTACTCAAACTATACATTTAGAAAGAGAAGATTTTGACAGAAAATCAATTGATTAGTTCAAAACTATTTTTTAACCTTATAAATCATGCAAATGATTTAATTGCAATATATAATATGAAAGAATCAAATATTATATATGCAAATCAAAAATTTTTGGATACTTTAGAATATACAATGAAAGAGCTATCTACTTTAGCTATAGATGATATAAGAGAAGCAATTGATGATAAAGATTGTTTAAATGAAATTTTAATTCATGATAAGATAACAACTTATTCAAACTTTTATTCAAAAAGTAAAAAAAAGTTTATCCTTGAATCAAATATACAACACTATAGTGAAGATGATATAGATTATATGATTTGTATATCAAGAGATGTTACAGAGAAACTTCAAAAAGAACAAAAACTAAAAAATGAGATAGAATTAAATATACATAAGCTAGAAAATCAAAAAATATTTTTAAATACTCTACTTGATAAAAACCCTACTTCTATTTTTTATAAAGACAAAAAAGGTAAATATTTAGGTTGTAATAAAGCATGGGAAAATTTAACTGGTATAAAAGCGGATACAATTATAGGCAAATCTGTTTTTGATATTGCTCCATCTGATATTGCAAAACTTTACCATGAACAAGATGAAAAAGTATTTAATCTAGAAGAAAACCCACAAGTATATCAAGCAGAAGTTTATAATAAAGATTTAGATAAAAGATTCAATGTTGTATTTTACAAGTCTGCATATTTTGATATAAAGGGAGATGTTTTAGGACTTATTGGTGTTGTAATTGATATTACGGATATAACAACTCTTGAAGAAGAGAAAAAAGAGAAAGATAGACTTTTGTATCATAAGTCAAAAATGGAAGCCATGGGTGAAATGATTGAAAATATTGCGCATCAATGGAGACAACCCTTATCAGCAATAACAACGTCAGCTAGTGGAATTAAAGTACAAAAAGAGTTTGGAACTTTAAGTGATGAAAACCTAATAAATTTTATAGATGTAATTGTTGATACATCAAACCATCTTTCAAATACTATTGATGATTTTAGAAACTTTTTTAAGCAAACAAAAGAAAAAAATGTTTTTAAAATAAAAGATCCATTTGAAAAAGCACTAAAGTTAATATCAGCCCAACTTAAAAGTAAAAATATAAAACTAATCAAAAATATAGATAATATAGAAATAACATCACTAGAAAATGAGCTTATTCATGTTATTTTAAATATTTTAAATAATGCTATCGATGCTTATGAGAATTTTGAGGAAAAAGAGTTTGATAAAAAATATATCTTTATAGATTGTTATAAAAAAGATAATTTTTTAAATATAGAAATTAAAGATAATGCAAAAGGTATTAAAGATGAAATTATAGATAGAATCTTCGAACCATACTTCACAACAAAATATAAAAGTGATGGAACAGGGATTGGTCTTTTTATGGTTCAAGAGATAGTTCAAAAACACTTAGAAGGTGATATTAAAGTAGAAAAAGTAACCTTTGAATATAATAAAAAAAGATACACAGGTTCAAAATTTATTATTAAGCTTCAACTATAATAGCTTTTTAATATAACTAATTTACAAAAATGGATAAATAATAATGACAGATTCGATAAAAATATATAATGCAAAAGAAAACAACTTAAAAAATATTAATTTAGAAATACCAAAAAACAAACTTATAGTTTTTACGGGACTTTCAGGAAGTGGTAAATCAACATTAGCTTTTGATACACTTTATGCGGAAGGCCAAAGAAGATATATAGAGTCTCTTTCTGCATATGCTAGACAATTCTTAGATAAAGTAGGAAAACCTGATGTTGAAAGAATTGAAGGATTAACTCCTGCAATTGCAATTGACCAAAAAACAACTTCTAAGAATCCAAGATCAACGGTTGGAACTATTACTGAAGTTTATGATTACTTTAGACTTTTATATGCAAGAGTTGGAACACAACACTGTCACAAATGTAATAAACCTATTTCTAAAATGAGTGCTTCTGATGTAATAGAACAAGTTTTAAACTTGCCAGAAAATTCAAAGATAGTAATACTTGCACCTTTGATAAATAGAAAAAAAGGTTCTTTTGCTGACCTTTTAGAGAGTCTTAGAGGTAAAGGTTATGTAAGAGCTATGATTGATGGAGTTATGGTTAGACTTGATGAAGAAGTAGAGTTAGAAAAAAATAAAATGCATACTATCAAAGTAGTAATTGATAGAGTTGTTGTAAAAGAAGAAAACAAAGATAGAATTGCCCAAGATGTTGAGAAAGGTTTAAAAGAGAGTTTTGGAGAACTTGAAATAGAGATTATGAATCATGAAGAAGTAGGAGTTGAAAAACATAATCACTACTCTGAACATATGGCTTGTTTTGATTGTAAAATCTCTTTTGAACCACTTGAACCCTTAACTTTTTCTTTTAACTCTCCAAAAGGTGCTTGTACCTCATGTGATGGCTTAGGTATTAGATATGCTTTAGATATGAAAAAAGTAATCAATGAAAGTCTTAGTATTGACGAAGGAGCTATTAGAGTTATCTATGGATTTAACAAAGGGTATTATTTTAAGATGCTTAAAGCTCATTGTGAAGCAGCAGGTATTGATACTTCAGTTGCTTTTGATACTTTAGAGGAACATCAAAAAAAATCAATTCTTCATGGTGGTATTGAAGATGCTGTATTTACTTGGAAAAGACATACCCTTACAAGAAAATGGGAAGGTATAGTTAAAATTGCCTATGACATGATAAAAGATGAAAAAGATTTAGGTGAATATATGACTGAAAAGTCTTGTAGTGATTGTGGTGGAAATAGACTTAAACCCTCTTCTCAAGCAGTAAAAGTTGCCAATAAAACAATTTCAGAAATCATTACTTTACCAATAGAAGATGCATATAAATTTTTCCATGATGATAAAAACTTCAAATACTTTTCAAATCAATCACAAATGATTTCAGCACCTATATTAAAAGAGATAAAAGAGAGAATTTTCTTTTTAAATGATGTGGGACTAGGATATATAACTTTAGGAAGAGATGCTAGAACAATTAGTGGGGGAGAAGCACAAAGAATTAGAGTTGCATCACAAATAGGTTCAGGTCTTACAGGAGTTATGTATGTATTAGATGAGCCATCTATTGGACTTCATGAAAGAGATACAAATAAACTAATTAAAACACTTCGTGCCCTACAAGAAAAAGGAAATACTGTAATAGTAGTTGAGCATGATAAAGAGACAATAGAAGCAGCTGACTATATAGTTGATATTGGTCCAAATGCAGGGAAATATGGTGGAGAGATAGTATTTGCAGGAACATTAAAACAGATGATGAAAGCAAAAACCCTAACAGCTCAATATATAACTGGAAAGAAAAAAATTGATTATGTACATAATAGACCCCAAGAGAAATTTATTGAGATAAAAAATGTAACAATAAATAATATAAAAAACCTAGATGTACAAATCCCACTAAAAAACCTATGTTCAATCACAGGAGTAAGTGGAAGTGGTAAATCTTCACTTATTTTACAAACTCTTCTTCCAGTTGCAAAAGAGCTATTAAATCATGCAAGAAAAGTAAATAAAGTAGATGGTGTAACTATTGAAGGGCTTGAAGACCTTGATAAAGTTATATACCTTGACCAATCTCCAATAGGAAGAACCCCAAGAAGTAATCCTGCAACTTATACAGGGCTAATGGATGAAATAAGAACACTATTTTCTAAAACAAAAGAGGCACAACTTAGAGGTTATCAAATAGGAAGATTCTCTTTTAATGTAAAAGGTGGAAGATGTGAGAAGTGTCAAGGTGAAGGTGAAATAAAAATCGAAATGCACTTCTTACCAGATATTATGGTTAAATGTGATGAGTGTTATGGAAAAAGATACAATGCTCAAACCTTAGAAATTCTATATAAAGGAAAATCAATTTCTGATGTACTAAATATGAGTGTTGATGAAGCTATACAATTTTTTGCAAAAGTTCCTAAAATATTTGCAAAACTAGAGACCTTACAAAATGTAGGATTAGGATATATTACTCTAGGACAAAATGCAGTTACACTTTCAGGTGGAGAAGCACAAAGAATAAAACTAAGTAAAGAGTTAAGTAAAAAAGATACTGGAAATACTCTTTATATACTCGATGAACCTACAACTGGGCTACATTTTGCAGATGTTGATAGATTGACAAAAGTATTACACCATCTTGTTGACTTAGGAAACTCCGTACTTGTAATCGAACACAATCTAGATATTATCAAAAATTCTGATTGGGTTATAGATATGGGACCAGAAGGTGGAAGTAAAGGTGGACAAATAGTTGATATAGGTACTCCTGAACAAATTGCATCAAATCATAAAAAATCAGGTTCATACACTGGATATTATTTAGATAAAGAACTTAACTCTTGAGTATAGAAGAGTTTATATCAGCCCTTGAAGAGGAAAGATTTGTAGAAGCACACGAACTTTTAGAAGATGAGTGGAGATACTATAAAAAAATAGAAGAAAAAAGTAAAGCTAAAGCTATTCAAGGACTTATAAATGGAGCTACAGCATTAGCTCTTTTTAGAAAGAATAGACATGAAGCTTATGAAAAAGTTTGGAAAGTATTTAAAAAATATAATCATCTTTTAGAAAAATTAGATAGTAATGCAAAATATTATGAAGCTAGTAGATTATTAGAGTTAAAAAACAGCTCTTTAACTAGCTAGCTTCATTTTCATTTGCACTTAACATTAGCGCTTTTAATCTCATCATCTCATCAGTTGGATATTGAGCTTCAAAATCTCCCCTTTGCACTTTAACAAAAAAATCTTTTGATTCTGCGTTGTAACCAAAACTTAAATTAGTTAAGGTAACTTCATTATAAGTTGAAAAATCACCTTTTGAAACTTCTTCTTTAGGCTTAAGTTCATTGACTTTTTCTTTGTGTACTTCTAAAACCTCTTTAGGTTTCGCATCATTATCAATTTTTTTGCTAGGATCGATTTCATTGACAATTTCACGCACTCTAGCGCTATTCATCTGAAATTCATTCAATTGTGGTATAGGACCAAATTCCATGATAACCTCCTTTTAAATTGATTTATATCTTTATTCATTATTATACATCTTTTTAGATATTTTTGTCAAATATATACTATTTTTAAAAAAAATTTGGTATCATACGAAGTTAATTATATTAAAAAGGAGCAATATCTTGGAAGATACTTCCCAGAGGAATAACTTAAATTTACACACGAGTAGGATTATATGGAATTACTAATATTTCTATTTGTTATAGTTATCGGTGTTTCGTTTTTGTGCTCGATTCTAGAGTCAATTCTACTTTCTACAAATGTTTCTTATATTTCTGTCATAGAAAAAGACAATCCAACTGCTGGAAAACTTTTAAAAACCTTAAAACAAGATATAGATAAATCAATAGCATCAATTTTAATCTTAAATACTATTGCAAATACACTTGGTGCAACAGCTATTGGGGTTCAGGCAGAGTCAGTATTTGAAGGTGATTCAACATTAATTATTGTTGTTTCAATTTTTCTAACATTTATGATACTTTTTGTTGCAGAAATAATTCCTAAAACGATTGGAGCAGTTTATTGGAAACAATTAGCGCCACTTGCAGCAATTATTATTAGGTTTTTTATTGTTATAACTTATCCAATTATATTGATTACTCAATTTGTAACAAAAAAGATTTCAAATGGTAGTTTTTCAAGTGATTCAATTTCAAGAGAAGAGTTAATTCACTCAACACTATTAAGTGAAGAAGAAGGTATTATTGGAGATTTAGAATCTGATATTATTGAAAATACACTTACAATACATAGTATAAAAATTAAAGAAATTTTAACACCACGGTCAGTTATGTATGCAATTGAAAAAAATACAAAAATCAAAGATATTTTAGACGACAAAAGAACTTATAAATTTTCAAGAGTTCCAATATATGATGGTACAATAGATAATATGGTAGGAGTAGTTCTTACTAAAAAGCTATTTAAACAAGCCATTAAAGATAGTGAAGTTACAATAGATACTATTATGACGCCTGTATTTGCATTAAATGAGAATATTCCCGTTTCAAAAGTTTTAAATACATTTATCAAAAAAAGAGAACATATGTTTGTGGTACTTGATAATTATGACCAAACAGAAGGTATAGTTACACTTGAAGATTGTATAGAAACACTACTTGGATTAGAAATTATGGATGAGTCAGACACAATTGCTGATATGAGAAAACTTGCTCTTACAAAAATGAAAAACAAGAGAAAAGAGAGAGAAAAAAAAAGAGCTAATTTAATTTAGCTCTCTTTCTTCTCTTCTTCTTCTAAAGCTTCAGCTGGAGAATCGCCAAGCTCACTAGAGTCATCTTCTTCTTTTTTATCTTTATTTAATAGTTCTGCGATTTTTTTATCTACTTTTTCCAAAGTTTTTTCTTGTGTCAAATAAGATATTTCAGGAAGTTCTCCTCCCCAAAGTTTTTCAGCTTCTTCAAAACCTTTTACAAGACCTTTTCTTGATTCTTTTAAAAGCTCAACATCATCTTTACTAATACCAAACACAAAATTTGAAACTCTTTCTGAAGTCTGTTCTACACCAAAAAAACCTTCATCTGAAACTAATTCCTTAGCTTCATCTGTAGTTAATTGTGTAATTGGTTTTCCTGTATAACCTATATCTTTTAAATTTAGGCCATTAGCAGCTTCTCTACCATCTAAAAAATGGAAAACCTCTTTGTTGTTAAAGATACTATGTAACATGTCTTGGGCTTCTGTATTTGTTTGCACAAACTCTAAGCTTCTAACTTGTACATAAATCTGCATGCTTTGCATCGAAATGGATACATTCACTGCTTGATTATTTATATCATTTTCAGAACTATTTTCAACTTTTGGTATGTTTTTATTGATATTAGCATCAGTATTACTATCTATATTTTGATTAATATTAGAATTATAAGCTGCTAATGAGCTCATTTGAACACTGTTAATACTATTCATTACACACCTCCATTACTATTTAATAATACAATCTTATCTTTACAATTCTTAATACTAGCTTAATATAATGGTGGTATATCATAAAAGTCTTATATTTCTATTAATTCTTTTATAATAAAGTTACAATATAATAAGAAATGGAAAATATTAGAGAATATTGTTACGAATGTAATAGAGCAAAAAAGAGTTGTGTATGTAGTTTTATAAAGCCTTTTAATACAAAAACAGAGTTTATTTTTTTGATGCATCCAAAAGAGTATAAAAAAACTAAAAATAATACAGGAAAGATAACCCACCAATCACTTTTAAATAGTAAAATTTTTGTAGGAATAGATTTTTCACAAAATAATAAAATAAATTCTATCATTAATGATTCAAATAAAAATTGTTTTATTCTTTATCCAGGTAAAGATTCTATAAATTTAAATAATAATTATATTGAAAATAAAAAACAACAAGTGATTTTTCTCATTGATTCTACATGGGCTTGTTCTAAAAAGATACTAAAATCAAGTACAAATCTAAACTCATTACCCAAAATTAGTTTTAATTACGAAAGTAGTTCTGCCTATGAGTTTAAAAAACAGCCTTCTGATTATTGTTTATCAACTATTGAATCTACGTTAGTTATTTTAAAACTATTAAATAAACAAAATATTGAAAATGTAGATAAAAGCTCTCTTGATAATTTTTTAACTCCATTTAATAAAATGGTTGAATTTCAAATGAAAAAATCTAAAGAAAAAAGTATTCGATATAAGTGAGTTATTGAGTTTTTATAATAGATATGTTTTTATTTATGTGGTTTATATCATTTAAAGTAAGAATAAACTTATCATCTAGAACATTTAGCATGAATTTAATCTCTGCATTTGTAAAGCCTTCTGCTTCTTTATCTTTTATACTAATACCCTTTTCATCTATCTTTACTCTTTTTAATTGACCATTTTTATTTTTAGGGTAATAAACTACTCCATAAGTCTTTTGATTAATTTTTTCAATACTTACTATTACTTTGTCATCTTTAACTTCAAAATTATAATCTTCTACAAGTTTTCTAAAATCATCTATTTTGATAAAACCTACATAAAGCTTAGTATATATATCAAAATATAAGTTTAAATCCCTACTATTAAAAAAGCCTAGGTCTACACTAAATCTTTTATTTGACCTTGCTGTGTAAAGTATCCATTTTAGTGTTTGAAAGTATTTAAAGTTGGAGTGGGGAATTGTATTTGCTTCAACATATTTTGCATCTTTTTTCTCACTTGGAAAAGTGATCTTTTTTTCTCTTTTTTTGGCGATTAACTCTTTTAATAAATTCTCATCATCAAAATCTTTTGTAACCCAAATTGTACAATAATCAGGAAAGTTGTTTAATCCAACTGAACCTTTAGTTAGTACAATCAAAGCTTTTACTTCAAGATAAGGGAAAAGCACTTTTAATAAAGCCTGTTTTTTAAATAATCTTTTATTTAAACTTGCAGTCTTTTTAGAAGTACTCATCTCTACAAAATAGATCTCTTTTTTTGTAAAAAAGAGTGCATCAAATTCACTAATATCTTTGTATGAGGCTTTATAAACTATTTGATTACTATTATCTATTAAAAGTCCACTCTTATTTTGACTTACATCTCTTTTTTGGTGGGGACCTTTTAAAATAAACTTATTTATTTCAGAAGCAGTTTTTGCATATTCTAAAAGAAGTTCATAAATTATGTTTTCATAAACTTCACCCTTAAAACTACTATAAAAGTGCTCTAACTCTTCAGTAGGATTCTCAAAATATGCACTTAATCTTTTTATATCATATTTATAGCTAAATAGATTATCTTTTATATTTGTTACATTTAAATTTTTTACATCATCAGATATTAGAAATTGACTCACTACACCACTTGTTATTTTATTTAATTTTATTATAACAAAAGAGTTCTATTTTATAAATTAAAAATAATTTATTAATATTTACTCTTTCTTATTTTATTTATATTTAAAAGCATTGCCAAGGATATAACAAACGCCACCAAGAAAAAGCCTGCAAAAACATAAAGTGTTTGAGAATAACTACCTGTTATATCTTTTACTATAGATATGATTAAAGGACCTACTAATCCAGCTGCCGCCCATGCAGTTAAAATATACCCATGAATAGCACCCAATTCTTTTGTTCCAAAGATATCTCCAATATATGCTGGAATTGAAGCAAAACCACCACCATAACAAGACATAATAAAATATAAAACAAATTGAAATATGATAACCTCTGTAATTGAAGGTAACATATAAAAAGCAATTGCTTGAGTAAAGAAGAAAATTATATAAACTACTGGTCTTGTTAAATAATCAGACAAGGAAGCCCAAACAATTCTTCCTGCACCATTGAATATACCCATAAGCCCAACAGCAGCAGCTGCAGCTAATGCTGATATACCAACAACTTCTTGTAATAAAGGAGATGCAACACCAATAATAGCTATTCCACAAGTAACATTAATAAATAACATCAACCAAAGCCCATAAAACCTAGGGGTTTTAACAGCTTCATTTAGTCCTAAATTTGCTAAATCCTCTTTTATCTTTTTCTTACCCTCTTGTAGTTTTTTCTTAAACTTTTCAGGCATATAGTCTTTATTAGGAGCTTGCAAATATAAAGCAGATAGAGACATTATTACAAAATAGAAAAAACCAAGTATAAAAAAGGTATTTGAAATACCAACTTTTTCTATTAGGATTTTAATAGTTGGACCCCAAATAGCTGAAGCAAAACCAAAGCCCATGATTGCAAGTCCAGTTGCCATACCTCTTTTATCCGGAAACCATTTAACCAAAGTTGAAACAGGTGAGATATACCCTATTCCTAATCCACAGCCACCTAAAACTCCATAAAAGAAATATAATAAAAGTTTTGACTCCATCATAATAGCAAGGCCTGAACCCATCGTTCCTATACCAAAAAAAGCAGCGGCTATTAATGCTGAAACCCTTGGACCATTCTTTTCAACAAATTTTCCCATAAGTGCAGCAGATAAACCCAAAAAGAAAATTGCTATACTAAAAGCTATTGTTACATCAGTAAGATTCCAAGACATTTGCATTTGAATTGGTTTTACATAAACACTCCAGGCATATACAGAACCAATACAAATATGAACGCCTACAGCAGATAAGGCCATAAGCCAACGGTTTTTTTCAGCCATTATAATTCCTAATTTTAATATGATTTTGAATTTTATTATAAGCAAATAAGTTAAAAATAAAAAATTATAGTTAAGTTTAACTATTTAGTTAAATTATACTTTTCAATAAATAGTTTACTATTTTCTTTAAAAGATAATATGCACTTTTTACAAATGCAAGATTTCATTCTTTTATCTTCAGGAATCAAGACTCTAAGTTCCATTGGCACTTTAATAGTATTGCACCAGCAGTTATTATTTGGTATATTTGCTTCACATAAGTTATCTTCGCCACAGAAAGGACATATTTTTGGGTTTGTCAAATTATCTGCCTTTTAAAGACCATATTTTTAAGTGTTTTCTCATCATTATTTGTAGGAAAAGTTTCTAAATTATCTAATCTTTTTTCATATTTAAACTCAGGGGCCAAATTAGCAAACAAATCTTTCATAAAAGTTGTATCCAGTTCTGGAGCATTTAAGCATGACAAAACAGTACAAGTTGGACTTGCCAACTCATTTAATCTTTTGATTATCTTTTCATAATCTTTACTTGCAGCAAAACTTCCCTTTTGAAAAGAGGGAGGATCTATAATTATAATATCATAGGGAGCAAATTTTTTAATTCTACTCCATGATTTTAAAATATTATATGGTAAGAACTTTACTTTACTTGTATCAAGATTATTAATTCTGTGATTTTCTCTACCTACACTCAAAGCACCTTTTGACATATCTACATTTACAACTTGTGAAGCATTTGATGCTATTGCTGCTACTGAAAAAGCACAAGTATAGGAAAAAAGATTTAGTATATTTTTATTTTTTGATATTGAAGATATAAACTCTCTACCTGCTTTCATATCTGGAAATAAGCCAATATTTTGATTTGTAAAATTGATATTATATTTTAAGTTATTTTCTTTTATTTGTAAATTGTTTGGTAAAGTTCCCTTTAACACTTCACAAAAGTTATCTTTTTGATATCTTTTTTGCAAAACTAAGCAGTGGAACTCTTTTTTTTCACAAATTTGCTCAAATATACTTTTTAAATCTTTTTCTAAAGATTCATCCACAGCTTCAAATAGAGTTACAAACAATATATCATCTAAGCTATCAACACATAAATAATGGAAATTTTGATAATAGTTTCCCCTACCATGAAAAACCCTTTTAAACTCTTTTGAATCATCTTTTAAATTTAATAGTATTAATTCTTTTAATTCATCAATAGTCATAATTACCTTTGTATTTTAAAAAGTTGGGGGAGGAAGTTGTAGTAGAGGTCTGTATTTAAAAAGGGTAAATACCCCTTTTAAAAAGTTTTTAGATTAATAACTATTATTGAATTCTCTTCTTGGTCTTTCTTCTTTTGGTTTAGCTTCATTAATTCTTAAAGTTCTACCATCAAATTCTTTACCATTTAGTTCTTCAATAGCTTTTGACGCTGCGCTATCATCATTCATAGAAACAAAACCAAAACCTTTTGCTCTACCTGTATCTCTATCTGTAATTAATTTTACACTACTTACTTCTCCATATTGAGAAAATAAAGTAGTTAAACTCTCTTCTGTTGTACCGTAAGACATGTTACCTACATAAATTTGCATTTCTTCTTTTCCTTTAAATATGTATATTCTAATGATTATTATACATACTTAAAAACATAAATTTTACTGTTAGTATAAAGTCATTAAAAAATATACACAATTATACAATAAAAATTTAAATTTTAGAAACTTTTATGGATTTTTTTTAATACTAATATGTTTTTAACTAAGTTCAACAGCGCAATTATCGCAATTCTTTCTAAACCAACCACGTCCTGGAAAATTTCCACATTTTGGACATTTCCAAAAAAATAAATAATAAATACCATAAATAACAAATCCAATAACAGAGATATTAAACCAAACATCTTCGCTATATCCAAATAATTCATCTAAACCTTTTACAGTAATTACAATGCTAGGTGCTAATAAAATAAAAAACAGTGCAGCAATTACTTTAGCCTTTAAAATAACTTTTGCAAACTCTTCTTTTATATTCTTTTGACTCATCAAGGTCCTTTTTATTTTCTATTATTATATTTATTATCACTTAAAAATAGATTTTAAAATTCTAATATTTATTTGTCTGTTAATAAAGAGTTATATATAGACTTAAAGCGTTTTATATTGTATTGTTTATTAATCAATTTTTTAACTCCCTCTTTTTCATTTAGATTTCCATGTATTAAAATAATATCTCCATCGCTTATTTCTCTATTTGATTTTACTAACCAATTATTTGTGCCAAGTGGTATAAGTGAAAAATCATAAACCAAAGAGTTTATTAGTTTTTTATTTGATACTAAACCTGGTAGTCTAAATAGCATAGAAGGAGTTTGATTATTTAATATCAACATTTTTTCCACTTCTATAATTTCTTCATTTAAATTTGTTTTACTGTTAAGCATAAAGTTTTTTGATAACTCTTCCTTTGGATTATAGTAATGATTTTTTGAGTGGTTTATCCATGTGATATCAAGATTTTGATTATGAATAAGTGAGAAAAACTCTTTTTTATGATCTTTTACCCATCTATAAGTAATAGCAATTGCTATTGGTATTTTTTTCTTTGATTCATTTAAGTTCAAAAACTCCTCAAAAAGCTCTTTTTCATAACCTTTCTTAGAAGATGGACACATATCAATTGTAAGGTATATCTCATTTTTATTTATATGAAAACTATCATTTATTCCTGCATTTGCTAAAGGTCTAGAGTTCTTAAGTGCTTTTTCTTTTAAAATATTATAGTTAGTTTTTAAAAGAGATTTTTCAGCAGTTTTTTTAAAACTCTTTTTTTTATTTTCTGTTACTATCGAAGTTTTTAAAGTATCTAAATTTACGATTAAGTAGTATTTATTGGCATTGTATTCATATGACCTTATCGCCATAAACCTATTCTTATCTTCTAAATAAAACTCTTTTATAATAAAATAGTTTTTTATCTTTGAAGTATCTAGTTCAATCTTCGCTTTTATAGGAGTTATCAAAAGATATGAGAATATAAACAAAAAGATTAAACTCTTATTTATCATGTTGTTCCAATGAAATAGTTTTAAATATTATAGATAAATAAAGATTAATTTCTTTTATTAGTTTTATATGACAATTATGTACTCTTTTTATTCTCTAAAAAATTAACTATTTTTTTACCCAACATAGAAATACATAATCCAGACAATATTAAAATACCACCAATAGCCTCTATGTTAGTCAATTGTTCATTAAGTAAGATATTTGAACTAACAATTCCAACAACTGGTATAAGCAATGCAAAGGGAGTAACAAGCGCAGTGTTATAGTTTTTAAGTAACCATCCCCAAATAGCAAAAGCAACTAAAGTTGAAATATACCCAGTATATGCAAGTGAAGTCCAAGTTTTAATGCTAGAGTTAAATAATAGAGTTAAAGGCTCATGTGTTTCAAATATATATGAAAGTATAAAAAGAGGAAGTGGAGGAATTAAACTTACCCAAACCATAAAATGCAATAAATTCACACCTTTTATTTGCTTCATTATGATATTTGAAATAGACCAAAAAATAGCAGCACTAAGTATTAAAATAAGTCCTAAGAACGTAATATTAGTATTTACATTAAAAAAGAAAAATCCAAAACCAGTAAAGGCAATCAACATACCTATTAGCTGTGACGTGGAAATCTTTTCTTTAAAAATGATTACACTAAGAATAATTGTAAATATAACTTGAGCTTGTAATAGTAAAGAGGAGATTCCAGCACTTGCATCTGCTTTCATCGCAATAAATAAAAATGAGAATTTTAAAACACCTAAAAATAATCCTACTCCTAATACATTCCAAATAGATGTTTTGGGAAAAGGTATAAAAAATATAGCCGGAATAGCCACTATAAAAAATCTCAAAGATGAAAAAAGTATAGGAGGCAACTCTTCAAGTCCAAACTTTATAACTGAGAAATTAACTCCCCAAATTAAAACAACTAATAAAGCTAATGTTACACTTTTTAGATTCACTTTATATCCTAATAATTATTTTGTAAGTCTACTACTAAAAAAATCTATTTTCATTAACCTATGTTAATTTATATCTATTTTTTGATAAAATTGACAAAATATAAGGAAATATCTTGAATAAACCACTTAATCTTTTTGCCATAACACTTATTTCTATTTTTGCTGTTTATTTATATGTGTTAGGAGAAAATAAAACAATAGAAATAATAAAAAGTGAATATCTTTTTATCTTAGGACTTATTGTTATTAGCTTTGTATTTTTATATTTTAAATTTAAACTAAAAGATTATGAAATAGTAGATTTCAATCAAAACAGTAAACCATCTTTACAATCAACTATTTTATTTTTTCTTATCTTTCAAATTGTAGATTATATATCAGAAGATGGATTTATAGGTATGATTTCACAATGGTTTATGTACTGGGTTATGGGTGTAATTGCCCTACTTTTAATGGAAACAATCAACTACTACAAAAATTATAAACTATTACAAAGAGTAAAATAAAAATCAAAGGATTTTCTATGAAGATGTTTAAAGAAGAAGAAAATGTCGTATGTGAATGTTCAAAAGCACTTTTGTTAGCATTAGGACAAAAAGATGAACATACACAATTACACTCTGAACGAGTAGTAGAACTTTCAAGTGAAGTAGGAATCGCTCTAAAATTAGACATAAATCAAATAAAAACTTTACGTATTAGTGCAGCATTTCATGATATAGGAAAAATTGGTATTCCTGATAATGTTTTATTAAAACCTAGCTCTTTTAATGACGAAGAGTGGGAAATAATGAAAAGTCATGCTATAAATAGTGAAAAGATAGTAAACACTCTAGACTTTGAAAATAGTGATATTATAGCAAAGGCTGTACGACATCATCATGAATATTATAATGGTAATGGTTATCCAGATAGACTCAAAGGTGAGAGTATTCCTATTTATTCGAGAATAATTTCTCTTGCAGATAGCTATGATGCTATGTCATCACCACGACCTTATCATAACAAAAGATTACATGCTGAAATTATGAAAATTTTAGAAGAAGAAAATGGAATAAAACATGACCCAAAAATATTTGAAATTTTTAAAAATATTATTCAAATAAGTAAATATAAAGTCAATTGAAAACCTATCTCTAAATATTATTCTGCAATAAGTCTATATAATATTTAGCTAGTAACTCTCTCTTCTTCAATAAGTGATTCAACATAATTACATAAATCACTATTATCATTACAATCTTTAATGGAATTCGGATCACCTAACTCATTAATTATTGATAATCTAGAAGATACGAAATCCCAGTCAATTAGCTTCCACCAATTTTCTAAATACTCAGCTCTGACATTTCTATAATCAATATAATAAGCATGTTCCCAAACATCAACAACCATAAGAGGTTTTAACCCTTCTGTCAACGGAGTTAAAGCATTTGAGGTTGATACAATTTTTAAGGCTTTATTTTCATCTATTACCAGCCAAACCCATCCTGAACCAAAATGTGTTGTTGCTTTAGAAATAAACTCTTTTTTTAATGCATCAATAGAACCAAAAGTATCTATGATTAGATTATTTAATTTAGATGATGGCTGCGAAAACTGTTTTTTTAATCCTTTAAAAAATAAGTCATGGTTATATATTTGAGCAGCATTATTGAAAATTGCACCATCTGAGTGTAAAATAACATCTTCTAAATGCATTTTTTCATATTTAGTTCCTACAACTAACTCATTTAGTTTATTGACATAAGTTTGATGATGTTTATCATGATGGTATTCTAAAGTTTCCCTTGACATAAAAGGAACCAAAGCATCATAACTATAAGGTAGTTTTATTAATTCATGTTTCATAATACATCCTTTCTATAGTCTTTATAAGAAAATCATATAGCAAGCATATTAAGAAAAAGTTTATTATTTTCAACTAACTAGATTTTTTAATTACTTTTCTTAAAACCTAAAAGACAATTAATCAAAAACATCACCTTGCATATATTCTGCTGTTAAGTTTTCAGCAAGCATTAACTCTTCTTTGCTTTTTATATGCTTTATAATTGACTTAGTATTATTATCTTTTGCAAAATTAATTACAAAACTTAGAAGACTTTTATAAGATTTATTGCTTATAGTTTTTTCCAATATTGAATTGTTTATTCTTATATAAGTAGCTTTTTCAATCTCATCGAAAGATACTGCATATGTAAAATCATCAAAGATATTAATAATAAATTCAAACTCATGTTTTATCAACCACTTAATCATCTTCTCTTTTATCTTTAAGTTGTCATCGCTCAAACTACCTTGATATAAAATATTAATAATAATTCTATGTTTATATTCACTTAAATACTCCTTCCAAAACTTCCTATACTCTTTTTCACTAAAAACAGCTATATCAAAATACAAAATTAGTTTTTTTGATTTGTCTGCATTAATTATTTGGTGATGTTTATTCTTTTTTTCTAGATGAAAAAATAGTTTTTCATTGGATTGTAGTCTTGAAAAGAATTCTGTACAAGAAATCTCTTCACCATGTAAAACAAATTTAGATAAAGCTTCATAAGCAAAAATATCTTTTGTACCGGTTTTAAATATTGGAGTATATATAGTAGAATAAGTCGATTGCGTAATCAACTCTTTTATATTTGGTTTTTTCATACCAAAGATTATTATATAAAAATTTCAATTTAGTGACATCCAAAAAATTCGAAGCTGACTAATTTACTTTTAGAACTTAATTATATATACTAAACAAAGAATTAATAAATATTACATACAATATAACAATGTAAAGGCTAAGATATGAAAAAGTTTGATTTAATAATAATTGGAGCAGGAAGAGCAAGTAATCTAGCAGTAAGTGCTGGAAAAGCAGGTAAAAAAGTTGCCATTATAGAAAAGTCAGCCCTTGGAGGAACTTGTCCAAATAGAGGCTGTGTACCATCTAAACTACTTATTGGTTATGCTCACGTGGCGAATGTAATAAAAGAATCAAATAGACACTTTATAGACTCAACAATAAATAAAATAGATATAGAAAAAATATTTCAAGATACAAATGAATATATTGCAAATGTAGATGAAAAATATAACAGTAGATTTAATGAAAATGTTCAAGTATTTAAAGGCGTAGGTTCTTTTGTTTCTAATAATGTAATAGAAGTAAATAATGAAAAACTCACAGCTCCTCAAATAGTAATAGCAACAGGCACCAAACCAAAAAAACCAGGACATGAAAAAGCATGGACAAGTGATGATATATTTCCTTTAAAGGGTAAAATTCCAAAATCAATCACTATAATAGGTGCAGGTTTTATTGCTTGTGAATTAGCTAGCTTTTTTTGCGCTGTAGGAATAAAAACAACACTATTATCAAGAAGTCAAGATATATTAAAAAAAGAAGATAATGAAATTTCAGAAATATTTAAAAGTGAATTTAGCAAAAAAGTAAATATAGAGTTTGAAACTACAGCTGAAAATATAGACTATAAAAATGAACAGTTTTTAATGACACTTGAAAATAAAGATGGCATAAAAAAACCTCACATAACTGATGCCCTACTTTATGCTATAGGAAGAGAATCAAATACTCCAAGCCTAAAATTAGAAAATACCTCTATAGAAACTAATGACAGAGGATACATCAAAAGAGATGAATTTCTTGAAACAACAGCAAAAGGTGTTTATGTAGTAGGTGAAGCAGCAGGAGTTTATATGCTCCAACATGCAGCTGCTTATGAAGTAAATCACTTAGGTAAGATTTTACTTGAAGATTGTAAAGAACCCTTACACTTCAAATATATGCCCCATGCAGTTTATACTGAACCAGAAATTGCAAGTGTTGGTATCACAGAACAAGAGGCAAAAAAACAAAATATAGAATATGTAAGTACTACAACAAACTGGCTAGCAAGTGCAAAAGCTATGTCAACAAGACTAGAATACCCAGTTACAAAGTTTATAATCAATCCTAAAAACTATGAAATACTAGGTTGTCATATGATAGGACCAGAGAGTTCAACAATGATACATCAAGTCTTAACTGTAATGCAAATAGACAATGATATAAGACACCTAAAAAAGATGCTTTATATCCATCCAGCAATGAGTGAATCCCTTCTTCCAGCAGCTGTTAAAGCAGTAAAAGAGGTAGAGAAGTATACCTCTAATACTTAGATAAGATTTTATTTTTTATAGATATTTATACCTATAGTATTTACAAATTATACTTTTTTATTGCAAATACTTTCAACTATGTGCAATTGGCTTTTCTGTAAAAAGATAATCTTTTAACTCTTTATCAAAAGATGAATCTTTTCTGCGAATCCATTCTAATACCATAGCAGCATGCTCTTTTTCTTCATCTCTATTATGTGCTAAAATAGCTCTTAGTTCCTCATCTTTACAAGCATCCACTCTTTGATTGTACCAATCAACAGCCTCTAATTCTTCCATAAGTGAAGTTATAGCTCTATGCATATCTTTCGTTTCATTACTGAGTTCATCTATGGGTTCGTGATAACCTTCATTTGCCATTTTTAGCCTCCTAGTGAAAAATTTGTGTCTATTTTTATCTTATAAAAAATCTGCAAAAAATTTCTTAATTCATAAGAACTAATCATTAGACTTAAGTTAGTATGCTAAATTTTCTTAATTTTAGCAATAACAAACAATAATATCTTTACTTTCCAAAATTCATTGTGTAATTTCTTTTACTTTAAATTTCTCATTACAACAAGAATTTGAAGTTCTTCAATACTTAACTTATCCCTTTTTAACCAAACCAATAAAAAATAACAAAATAACTGCACCAATGGTAGCTGTAATAATAAAACCTATTATTCCTCCAGTTGTTAAACTCAATAAGCTAAAGACAAAACCACCTAAAACCGAACCAGCAATACCTACAATAATATTACCTATAAGTCCAAATCCTCTTCCCTTCATTATGTTACCTGCAAGCCAACCAGCCAACGCACCAATAGCTAACATTGTAATTAAACTTGTTATATCCATAGTATCTCCTTTTAATTTTTAATAAAAAGATAAATGCCAACAAAAAAACTAATGGCACCACCAATATAGAAAGTCATAACCCTATCTGTATTTGCACCAGTTACAACTTCTGTTATTTCTGATTGAATAGATGAAGATAACTCATATCCCCAAATCAGAAGTCCAATACCTAAAACCAATAAGACTATACCAGTAATTTTCCTGTTAATTACCATCTTGCACTCCTTGAAAATTCATAAGCTATAATTATAATATCTGAATATTTAGTGAATATACATTAGAAAAAATTTATAGCTTATTTTATAATTAAATGACTAAAAAAAACTCATATACTACATTGCCCTCAATCTTAATTTATACCAATTAATTTAAGAATAAGTCCACCAAATAGCCAGAAAATTGCAAAAATAGAAATTATTCTCAATAACCATTCTGTTTTAGAAACTTGATTACTACCGTGTTCATGTCCTTCATGATTCATTGTACGGGTTTTCCACCATAGCAAACCAAGAATCCCACTTACAAATAAAAAGATTATGTTCAATACAAATCCATAATCTAACTTAAACATATCACGTTTAATAATAGAATTTTCACCAGTAAAATTGGGCAAGATATCAAAAGCTGCAAAACCATAATGCAATACAAGTGAAGTAGCAACCAAACAACTTAATAAAAGTATCATAATATACAAGGCCATTTTCCAACCGTAATATTGTGCATTTATACGTAGTATTGGTAATACCACTAAATCAGAAAATATAAATGCCATAACACCAGCAAAACTAACACCATGATCAAATAAAAGAGCAGCTAAAGGAATATTTCCCATTGAACCTATAAACGTCAGAAATGCTGCAATTGGTCCAATCAATGTTTGAAAAAGAACTTCAAAAAAACTTAACTCTCCTGCATTTGCTGTTCCTGAACCTATAAAAAGTGTTTCAAAAAATTCTTTTGGAACAAAAGCAGAGATAATCCCAGCAACTGTAAAACCAATAAGAACATCTTTCCAAACCATTTGCCATTCCATAACATATTTCATGCCAATTTGTTGCCAGCCTTCTTGTGAAGTGATTTTCTTCTTCCAGTTTGAAGTCTCTGGGGCATCACCTTCTTCATCATTTGATAGATGTTCTCTTGCATTTTCTATAAGTTTTTTTGGATTGGTTAGCTTCACAAAAAGCCAAGCAAAAGCAATAAGTAAAATACCACCGATATACTCTCCTACAATAAATTGCCAACCTAGAAATATACCAATAACAATCCCTAATTCAATAACAAGATTTGTGGAAGCTAATAAAAAGGCAATAGAAGGAATAAACCCTGCACCCCTTTGAAAAATGGCGCGGGTTGTTGAGAGTGCTGCAAAACTACAAGAACTGGAAATAAATCCAAAAAATGTACCCAAGGCTACACTTTTGAATCCTTCCTTACCCATCTTCTCTTGCATACGTTTTTCAGTGACTAATACTTGAATTAAACTGGAAATAAGATACCCAAAAGCAAAAGCCCAAAGAGCCATCCAGAAAAAGCCAAGACTTGTCATGGCTGCTTGTGACCAAGATTGCAGAAAATAATCCATAATCTTCTCCTTTATTTATCAATATTGATATTTAAAACTACATATTGATATTTTGAATTGATTAAACTTATTTATATTTTCTTGATTGTTTTATTTTATTTATTTTAACTTAATAGGAAGTAAATTTAAAAAACTTAATGCCTCAGGAAGAGAGAATTGTGCTTTTTCTATATCGTTATATTTTGGGTCTATTAGATAGTTCTTTGAAGTTTCAAAATTTGATTTTTTTAGATTATTACTTAAAAATACTGTTTGTTCAAGATTGCAATTATCAAAAAGTGCACGTTCAAGATTACACTCTTCAAAGCCTGCGTCTTTTATCAAAGAGTTTATAAATTTCATTTGTCTCAAATCCAAAAGATGAAAAGAGTTTTGGGAAATATTACAAGAATCAAACACTACATCAAAAGGCTCTTCGCAAGAGCTCCAAGATATACCAAGAAGTTTTGAGTTTTCAAAAGTTACGTCATTGAAAACACAATTTTTCAGTGTACTTAAAGACAAGTCACAAGAGATAAAAGTACACTCTGTAAACTTACATCCTTGCATATGGCTTTTAGAAAAATCACATTTTGTAAAAGTACAATTATCAAAATAAATAGAGTCAAATTTTTTATCATCATACTCTATGAACTCTTCTTCCCAGTAATCATTTGCATTAAACATTTTACTTCTTTTTTACTCTAATTTTACTATTTAGATAGACTTGGAGTTGCAAATACATAGGATTTGTCATTCATAGATTTATTAAGACTGCTTGAACATGCTTTTATCACAACACGACCAATTAATTCTCCCAACAATGTATGTTTACCACAGTAATCAAATGCCCTATTGCCATAAGGAGAAAAAACAGCATGACTATCAGTGCCTGTTCCACTAGCTAGTAAATTAGAAATAGGACTAAGAATACCTGCATCATGTACTGCTGTAACCTTACTCTCTGTGAGCATAATTAGAGCTTCAGCCATTGCAGCATCACTCAAAGGTTGGTTGACATACAGCCAAATATTTATAGTACCTGGAGAGCTTTTTTCATCAGCTATATCACCTACTCGCCGTACATTACTAAGCCCACTTGTAACCCAACACTCTACGCTTAGTCCCTGAGAGTTTTCTATGCTGTGACCTAAAGATTTCATTGACGCTGCAGTCATCATGGCGGTAGTTGGCTGAGGCAAGGCTAGTTCAGTAGCTTTATTACTCAAAGTCTCCTCAGGTGCTAACAATGGCATAGATATTTCTTTATCTACCTTTAGATTCAAAAAAGAGCCTACATCACACAAACCACCATTCAACACTGCTGAACTTAATACTCGACAATTAGTTGGTGGAATAAGGACAAGATAATCAGGATGAGTTATCAACTTGATTTGAGACATAAATTTTACCCTTTATTTTCACTAGCAATTCAAAACTTCTTACTATCTTTTTTTCTTTGCATTTTAAGAAAATTCTGCTTTATAAATAGAATGAAAGTTCTCCTTTATTTTGAACTTTAAGCTTTTTAATTTTATTTTAGATACACTGAACCATTGAAAGATGATTTCGAATTTCATCTATGGCATGCTTTATATTGATAACCTACAGTTGACAGTAAAATCACACCACAAGATAGCTTCATGATTAGATTTTATATAACACAATAATATTGTGTATCAACAAAAGGAATTACAATGGCAGAATTAGTAAATGGATCAGTTAAATGGTTTAACAGTGAAAAAGGTTTTGGATTTATCGAACAAGAAAATGGTGGAAAAGATGTATTCGTACACTATAGAAACATTAACAGTAATGGATACAGCAGAGTTTCATTAGAAGATGGTCAAAAAGTTACTTTCGAGGTTACTCAAGGTGAAAAAGGTCTTCAAGCAGAAAACGTTACTGCACAATAACCTTATATTATAAGCGGTTTTGCCGCTTATAAATCTTCAAGTATGCAACTATTTTTTAGGTGCTAAAACCCATAATTCAACTTTTTCATTCTCTCTTGAATCAGTACGCTTTGTTCTTTTAGATGAAGCTCTCACATCCCGTCTAAGATGTAACTCTTTTCTAAAACGATTATTATTACGTAGTTCTTCTATTATAGGATGAGTACTCTCTTCATCTACTACTTGTGCTAAGTTTGAAAATATCAAAACTATTTTCCCCTCAGGATTAAGATGCTTTAATGCTTCTTCAAAAAACCTTGGAAAAAGTTCTTCTTCAAAATATATGGCTTTATCAATCCCCTCTTCTAATTTGTGTTTTGCAAGTAACCATGGAGGATTAAAAACAATCAAATCAGCTTTGATATCACAATTTTCAAATAAATCACCATGATTAAGTCTAATATTCTCTTCATAACCTAATCTTTTACTTTCTTGGGCAACACCAATGATTGCATTTTTATTTGTATCTGTTGCAAAGATATTTTCAAAACCATTTTGGATTAACTGAAATGATAAAACACCACTTCCTACTCCAATTTCTATAACCTGCTGTTTTGAACCCTCATATTTTTTTAACCATTTATCAAAAAGTTTTAAATGGTCAAATCTAGTAGGAAAATATGTCCCATAAAAAGGATGAAGCTTTATATCTAAAGTTTTAACTTCAATTCCTTTTTGATACCACTGCCATGAGCTATTCATCCCTTGAACATCAGGAAAGCTTACATAAAACTCAGAAACATCAGTGTATAACAACTCTAACCAACCAATTGTTGGAGCTTTTTTAACTAGAAGTTTATTATCTTTTACTTTTAATAATAATCTATGTGAAGCTTCTCTAAATGCACTTCGATAGTCACGTTGACCTTGAAAACTTTTGTCTTTATATTTTCGTAAAAGTTTCTTTTTTAGTTCAGATAAAACCTCTAAGCCATTGCTATAATACTCTTCAACAAGAACATATTTCCCTGCAATCATCTCTTCTACAGTTGCTTTTGTATCCATTTTACGATAGAAATGTATAGCTTCAATCTCTGAAGTTATAATATCTGGTCTATCAGCTTGGATAGTCAATAAATCTTTATTCATATAATTATGCCCTTAATATTGTATGGCAGTTTAGTATATAAAGGCTTTATTGTTGTTTGGATTTAGATATTGATGGTTTTGAGTAAAGAATATGACTATTAATCTAAGTTCTATATTGAAAATATAATTAAATAGTCAAAGAAGGGTTCTTTTTAGATTTCTTCATCGCTTGAACTAGAAGTCTCTTCATTAGTCTCTGTACTTTTTAAGGCTTCTTTTTTCTTACGTTTTTCTTCTTTCTTTTTCTGTTTTTCTAGCTCTCGAGCTCGCTTTTCATAGTTATAATTTACTTTAGCCATTTGCTATCCTCTTTTTTATATTTGGTATATTTTTCACATAAAAATGCTAATTATTGATACTGTGTCAATAACCTATCTTAACACATTCTTCTGTATATTTGATTAAGTGGGATAGAAAATCTTCTTTTTTAAATTTTTCTTTTTAATAAAAAGTTTAATAAACTCCTATATAATAATATAAAGTTTTTAAGAGGGAATATAATGTTGATATTTATCTATTTTTCTATTGCAGTGGGTGTTTCTTTTGTCTGCTCCATATTAGAAGCGGTGCTTTTAAGCATAACAGCTTCACATATTGAAGTTGTAAAAAGTAAGAATGAAAAACTTGGCAACTTGATGTTTAATCAAAAAGAGCAAATCAATATCTCAATTGGTGCTATTCTTACTTTAAATACCTTTGCCCATACTTTAGGTGCAGCAGGTGTAGGTAGCGAAGCTGTAAAACTCTTTGGTGAAGAGTTTATGTTTTATATCTCTGCTGTTTTGACTATTTTGATTTTAGTATTTAGTGAAATTATTCCTAAAACCTTGGGAGCAAATTATTGGAAAAGTCTTAGTGGAGTTTCCACTCATGTTATTTCTTGGCTTGTTTTTATAACTTATCCTTTAGTTGTAACTATGAATAAAATCACCATTTTTATAAGTAAAGATGATAAAGGCTCAATCTCTAGAGAAGAAGTTGCAGCTGCTGCTAGTATTGCACAAGCAAATGGTGCACTTAAAGATTCAGAAAGTGATATGATTGAAAACCTCTTAAATTTAGATGAGATAAAAGTAGAAGAGATACACACCCCAAGAAGTGTTATGGTTTCTTTGAGTAAAGAGGAACTATTAAACTCATTTGATAAAAAAAACAGTACTATAAATTTTGAAAAGATAAAGGCTTATTCTCGTATTCCTATATATGAAGGGGAGATTGACAATATTATTGGACTAATTATTTCAAAAGAGTATTTTTATGAGTATATAAGTAATAACTTAGAAAATAAAGAAGATATTATAAAGCCTGTTTATAAAATCAATGAAAATATTCCTATATCCAAACTCCTAAATCTCTTTTTATCTCGAAATGAACATCTTTTTATAGTTACAGACAACTATGAACAGACAAAAGGTGTGGTGACTTTAGAGGATGCGATTGAGACACTGTTAGGTGTTGAAATAGTAGATGAATTAGATCATGAAGTTGATTTAAGAGAAGTGGCAAAAGTAAAAATGAAATTATTACGTAAAAAGATTTTACAGCAACAAAATCATTAAAAATATTTTTATTTATTACTCTCCATTTAAAACAGACATAACAGTTGCCCTACTCGTCTTTAATTCTGCTGTTATTTTTGATATATTTATATCGCCACTGTCAGTATAATACTCTTCATCATCTAGCATTCTTAATATAGTATCTTTTTTATCAAGTATCTCTTGAGAGGTTTGTCTAGTCTCAAAAGTAAAATCTTCCTCACTCATAGTTTCAAGTGCTTCCAAATCTCTTTTTATAGTAGGAACCGTAACTTTTAACTCTTTTGCCAAATCTTTGGGATCTTCAATACCACGCAAAATCAAATCTCGCAATGCTATTCTTCTAGTTTTAATTTTACGCCGACGATGGTAAGATATTTTCATTGTTCTTTATGTCCTTAAAATCTGAATACTCATTTGGAAGGGGTGTAATATTGCTTTTACTTTTTCACTCATATTTACTCTTTGTAAATCTGAGTATATAATGTTTATCTTGAAAAATAAGTCGCCGCTAGGCTACTTATTTTTCATAAGGATTTGGTGGCATATCAGAAGAATTGAGATTTGCCCGTCCTGTTTCTTCTTCTGGAGAATAATTCTTTGAAAGATAATCTAAAATAGTATCTTCAAGTTTTGGTGAAAACTCCCATAGTCCTTGAGTATCTTGCATCCATCTTATAATAGAAAGCCATGTTTGTCTATCTCCTCTTTGTGCCGTTATAAACTTTGCAGAGTGACAAACAGTACAAGTTGTCTTAACTTCTTCAAATCCAGGTGCTATTATTAATCCCGTTTTAGAATCAATCTCTTTCTCTGCTGCACCAAGGTAACTTGCACCCAAACTTAACATGAGTGCTATTGTTAGAAGAAATCTTTTCATAGTATCTCCCTTATACGACTTGTATGGCTATACGATGACAAGAGTTATTTAAATAACCTCTAGGATTCCATCCGGGCACAATTGTAGGTTGTGCTTCACCATTTGAATCAGTTGCTCTTGCCCAAACTTCATAATAACCTTTTTTAGGAAATTTTACACTAGCTTCCCACTCTTGCCATGCTAAACGATTTACTGGTTTTTTTAGATTTGCTTTTTGCCATGTGGCACCAAAATCTATAGAGATATCCATCTCTTTTACTTCTTCTTCACCTGCCCATGCTTTTCCTCTAAAAGAAAAAGATTCACCTAATTTATGTGTTACTCCTGATTTTGGATATGTGATTAAGGATTTGACAGGCATTGATTCAATGATACACATATCTTCATCTGGTACCTTTGTACCTGGAGCTACAGGATTACAAGGAACTCTATATGATTGTCCTCCCATTTTAGTACCATCATGGACTTTGTTTCTTATGACTATTTTTGAAAGCCACTTACCACTTGTTGAGCCAGGCCAACCACCTGCAACTAAACGAAGCGGATATCCATTGTAGTAAGGTATATCTTCTCCTTCATACTCCCATGCTATTAGTGTCTCATCTTTTAGAGCTTTATCCATAGGAACACCTCTTGAAATAGGATCTTTACTTGGATCACCACTTAGATGTGTATCTTTCCCATAATATCCTATATATACAGCATCATCTTTAATACCTACTGCTTGAAGTACATCACGTAAACGTATTCCTGTCCATCTTCCACAACCTACTGCACCTGTTGTCCATTGATTACCTTTTGCAGGAGGATTGTATTCACTTCTTCCATTACCTCCACACTCTAGCTGTATAGCATATGTGTAGTGTTTGAACTTTGCTTTTAATTCAGGCAGTGTAAAAGTTTGAGGATTAAGACAACTCTCACCTGCTATTTCTAAAGTCCAAGTGTCAAAATCAATATCTTTCATTTTTGGAGGAATACCATTGTTACGAATAAAAAAGTGTTTACCTGGAGTAAACTTATCATCAAGTAAATGAGGTGGTGTTTCCGCATTTACTGGTCGGTCATTAAGATAAACCAAACCATCTTTTCCAGGAATACTAAAAGGCTCATTCGTATCTGCTAAAGCTGCGGGGATTAAACCACCTGGCATCTTACTTGCAAAAGGAATATTTGAACCAACTACTGCCGCCATGGCAAGCAGAGAACTTTTCTTTAAAAAACCTCTTCTTGATTTAGGGTCTACCTCTCTATCAAAAACATCCATGTCCGCTTTAATTGGATCATTTTCATATGCTTGGTGTAGACCTACTTCTAATTCTTTTTCTATCTTTTTCATAAGTTACTCCTTTTTGATATTTTGCACTTATTCACAATAATATTATAAAATTATATATTATTTGTCAAGTAAAATATGAAGTTAGTTCTTACTACTAAGAGAAAAAAATGTTTTATTTTATTATAAAATAAACTCAGTATGACAAGCTACACTACCTCTAAAAGTTTGTGGTATTATAATTGCATAAACAAAATAATAAAATAAATAACAAACTGGAGTAGATATGCAAGATTTTATAGATAGTTATAAAGTTACCTTTGGTATAAATGTTGAAGTAGAGGTAAAACTTGACACGTCTTTAGCTGAAGGTGATATAAAAATTACAGAAAAAGGATATAAAGTCAATGCTTCTAAAGATGCTGATGCTTTAGAGATTTTAGGGAAAATAAAACTTCATACCATTGTTAATGATCCTAGAGTATTTAAACCAACAACCAACTTTATGGGAATCATTGTTTTTGCATATATTTATAGTACTATGGCAAAACATTTAGAGACTTTAGAGATGGATTTGTTAATCGAAAAATTTTTAATCAAAAAAGAAGACTCGCCACATGCATCATATGCTGTACTTAAAATCCTTGGAGCAGACCCAACACTAACAGGTGCAGATTCTAGTTTGATAGATCATTATTTAACTTTGGAACTTAACTCTGAAGTTTTAAACCAAATTGAAGAGATCAAAGAAGAGAACATCTAAATATTTTATCATTTTAAATTAAATTGATAACTCTATTCTTGGATTTAATTTTAATTACCACCAAGTTATAAAAAAGCTTTGGGTTTTATTTTCTTTTGTATTTTTCAACCAAACAAGTGGTGATTTCTGTTGATTTAGTAATAGTTCAATTTCATCTATTACTTCATCAAAACTTCTCCATGTTTCATTTGTATTACAATCACAAACCCAATCATTCCTTGCAGGTAAAAAGTATTCAAACTCTTTAAAATGCTTTTTTTTTATAAATTCTTCACGATTAATATAAAAACCTCTTACACAAGAGTTATTTAGTATAGGTATATCACAACCAACTAAATGCATTGGAACATAGATATTTCCTTTTAAACAAATCTTTTGTTTGAAAGAGTTTATATCCATGCCATCTAAATACTCCCTAGTTTCATTTTTATATAATAAAGGAAGTTGTTTGTTTTTTAGTTTTTCTAGCTTTTTTACAAAGGTATCATTTCTATTTGGACCGATATACCTATCAATCTCATTTGAAATAGAATCATCATATAAATAAAACTTGTATACATGCTCAACATGTAAGTATTCTTCTGCCTTTTTATCATAAATAAGAAAATCTATCTCACCAAGGGTTTGTTTATTATGTATAATTTGAATATTATTTTTTATCAGTTCATAGTTTTTTGACTGTTTTATATAGAACTCAAAAAAACGCTCTATCCTACTTCCTAAAGTAAGTCTAGAAGTGATATTTAGTTGAGTAAAATCAAACTCTTTTACTTCATCTATATCTAGTTGTATTTGAGTTAGACCATAGAGTTCTTTAAATAAAGAAGGGGTATTCATAAAGCCTAAAAATTGAATTTTTAAATTATTCATTTAATATAATACTCAAAATAGTATAAAGTGGAGGTTCACTCCAAAGTCTGATTCTCTCAGCATAATTTTACATCAAAAATTGCTATTTTTTCCTAAACAGAAAAGAACTATTTTTCTTATATATTTAACAAAAGGATATACAAAGTTTCTAAAAAATTTATTATTTTTAAAATATATTCTATTTTTTGAAACTTCATTTAGAAAAATAATTGCATCAGAGCCTTGATAAATCTTATCTTCATCTACTCTTATAATAAAACCATCGTTTATATTAAATCCTAAGTTCTCAAACTCTTTTATAGCCTCTTTGTTCTCACGGGCATTTATAAGGATTAGATTACACTTCTGTTTTATTTTTATATAGTTTGCATAGGCCTTACAAAAAGGACACTCTTTATCATAAAATAGTTCTATATTCATATTTGATTATACAATATAAAAAAGATATTTACACTAAGGAATGAATAAAAAGACGTCTATTATAACTATCACTTTTATTTTTATTTTTGTATTTATTATATACTTTGCAAAGTTTATCTATTGTTTAAAAATCTAATTCTTCAAACTTAGAGTAAAATGAGACTTTACTCTAAGAGCCAATCCTAAACCCCTGTGTAATCTTCTATATTAGACTATTTTCTACTAACTAAAATACCACCAACAACAATAAGTACAATTCCTATAAAAGTATACATATCTGGCATAAGGTCCCCTAGCATCACACCAAATCCAATAGCAAAAGGAATATTGGCATAACTCACCACTCCAATGATACTTGCCTTACTTATACTATATGCTCGAGTTAGAAACCATTGTGAAGTCGTAGAAATAACTGCCATAAGACCCAACAGTAACCAAATCATTGGATTAGTATAGAGTTGTAAAGTTACCAAAGGTGTAAAAATAGAAAGTATAAGTGGTATAATCATACCTACTCCCATAAAAGAAAGCATGATAACTCGGGCATCATATATGTCTTTGATTCTTTTAATCGTGGCATAAGCAGCTGCAGCGAAAAACCCACCTAACACTCCTAAAATATGCTCCAAAGAAATTTCTATACCAAATGGTTTCATGATAAATATCACCCCTAAAAATCCAATAATAAGTGCAAAAAAGGTACGTAAGCTAATGGTTTCTTTCATTAAATAGTATGCGAGTATCGTTACAAAAAAAGGCGAAGTTTTATTTAAAACAACAGCTTCTCCTAAAGGTATAGTGGCAATAGTATAAAAAAATAGCACCATAGCAACTGCTCCAAAAAATCCTCTTAAAAAAAGCAAATGTAGTTTTGAAGTATCTATTGTAACTGAGAACTTTTTAAGGGTTAAAAGAATGATTATAAATCCCAATAAATTTCTATAAAATACAATTTCAAGAGGGTCTATGCTTTGTGAAAGCAGTTTAGCAACTGCTCCATTAAGCGCTCCCAGCAAAGCACTGATGAGCATAAACAAAGCACCTCTATCCATAGATTTTAGTTTTTCTGACATTATTGATGTCCTTTTGTAGGTTTAATTTAAATAAATATGTGCCAACTTATTTATTTATTTATTGGAGATTCAAACGCAGGAAAGTAGTTTTGGTGTAGTTTTAGTTTTGTAGTTTCTACTTGTAAATATCGCCTCTGCTATCAACTTTTAAAATCTGTATCTCTTCTTCATTCATATAAAAAAGTATTCCATACATTGATACTCTTATTCTATAAATGGGAGGTATGTCATTACCTGTTAATCTTTTAACATCTCCATCAGGTAAGTTTAGAAAATCTTTTCTTGAAGTTTTCTGTCATATTTTGAAAACTTCTTTTCAAAAGTTTTTGAATATGATATTTTGTCCTCATACTTGTGGGATTGTATCATAAGTTAAATTTACTTTTAAAATCTTCATTTGAAGTAAATTCTTCATTTGCTAATATTGATAAAATCTCTTTTTCATCGTCAGCTTCAAGGATTAAATTTGCTTGTTGTTTAGTTTTAGCATTCTTTTCAATATATTCACTAAGACTCTCCCTAATCATCTGAGAAATCGATTTTTTTTCAATAAAACTCACTGCTCTTACTTGTTCATATAATTCTTCATCAATAGTTAAATTTAGTCTATGCATAAATACTCCTTTACATAGTGATGTATAGATGTATTATAATACATATTTTATTTATATGATAACTAACAAAATTTAAAGTGGAGATTTAACCTCTGGGAATAGTTCCAAATGTTATCGTTATCACATGACCCTTATTGCTCATATTTGTTATGTGTTAAGCATAAGCTTCTTGTCTGTGTTTAAAATCAACAACAGCAATAATCAGCTTATCATCTTCGATAAGATAAAAAAGTCTATAATTCCCAATCCTATATCTATAATAGCCTTCAAGATTATCTTTTAACTTTTTGATATTTGTTCCATAAAAAGGGTTTTCTCTAAGTTGAGGATAAACAAAGTTTTTAATTTTTGAATAGAGCTTTTTATCTATCTTTTTCTTAACTTTTTCAAAAGTTTTAGTCTCAGCAATTTGATACTTAGACAATGGTGTAATCACCATTTTTAAAGTCATCTAAACCGTTCATAAGGTTTTGAACTAGTTCTTTATCATCCATAATTTCAGCCATCTCATCATTTTCTACAAATTGTGATGATGTTAAATATTGGATTGTTGCAAATTCTATAAAGTTTGAAAGATTTCTTTTTTGACCATCAGCTGCAAGTTTTATCATATCATAGATGGAATCATCTACTCGCATAGTTACTGTTTTCATAATATATCCTTTTGAATATTTATTAATACTATTGTATTCAAATATATTCATTTTGTCAATTGGAAAAAAGAAAAAAGGAAAAAAGGGGACTGTCCCCTTTTCATCATATTTTTTAACTATTACTTACTTTCAACTCTATTTCTACCGTTTGCTTTTGCTTTATATAAAGCATTATCAGCACGTGCGATAACTTTATCTATATTTTCATCACCATCATAAATAGATACTCCAAAGCTTGCACTAAGATTCCCAATGGTTGGAAAATCATATTTACTAATTATTTCACGAAGTGATTGGGCTAGTTTGATAGTTCCCTGAAAATCAGCTTCTGAACATATTATCATAAACTCTTCACCACCCCAGCGCCCTAAAATATCAATTTTACGTATATTTTCTTTAAGTATTTTGGCAAATTGAATAAGTGCTTGATCACCAACTTGATGACCGTAGGTATCATTGACTCTTTTGAAATAATCAATATCTAAAATAATGATACCGAAAGTTCTATTGAAGCGATTACTGCGGTTAAATTCATCATTGAGTGCTTCATCAAGTTTTAGTCTGTTAAAAAGTCCTGTGAGCTTATCTGTAATGCTAAGGATTTTGTGTTTATTTAAACCCTGAATCATCTGGTTATAACTATCTTTCAATATTACCAGTTCATTTGTATCTGTCCAGGGAAGGTTTAAATCAATCGCTTGAGGAGACTGCACATCTTGATTACGTATTTTAGTCGTAAACTCCTCCAAAGGTTGTCCTAGATATTTTTTTATAAAATAATAGATAATAAACCAAAGTGCAATTGTTTTGATGATGGAATTAATTAAAATAAGAAGAAAACCATATTTAACCCGATCAAATACCAGTTGATTATTGGAGTATAATGTAACTTGGCCTAAAGGTACTTTATGATCAAAAGCTACTCCTTGATAATCCATAGGAAATTCATGCTTAAATAATGTATCAGTACCCAAACCAAACTCTTTTTGCTGGGTTACTTTTCCAGAAGAATCATAATAAGTTATCTCATTTTTTTCGTTAAGCACTGCTCCAATTTGTAAATCCATTTTATGATCAATCGATTCAACTTTAATCCCCACTACTATTGGTAAATTGTGCATACCTAATAAAATAGATTGCAACAATTCTTTATTGTAAGTCCAAACTGAGTCAACTATACCTCGATTAAAAGTAGCTGGCAAGGTTTGAATTTCCTTATAAAATTTAGCTTTAGTATCTTCATACTCTTTATAAAGTTGAACAACTGTTACCACCACTGCAACTAAAAAATAAACGCTAAAAATCGTAGTTAATAGGTGTAAAGCAATGCTTTGACGAAAACGTTTGAATGGAGAGATAATCATTAAATAATAAACCTTTTACTTAGACTGCCAGTCTTTAATTCCATACTTATCCAAAAGAAGTTGCAGACGTCCATCTTTTCGCATTTTTATAGTTTCTTCTGAGAGAATTTTAGCATACTCTTTTGAGTTCTTTTTTTTTGGTGAGAAACTAGCAAAAACATCAATCACTGAGTCCGTTACTCCAGAGACTTTTACTAAATCTACTTTACCCATTTGAGTGATTTTATATTCCAAAACACTTTTATCTTCAATAATAGTAGTTATCCGACCACTAATTAACATCTCCAACAATCTTTCCAATGGCTTTTCACCCTTCATTGCTAAAACATTATTTGGTTTTGCATTAAGATACTCCATCACAGTTGGATCAACATAGTCATAACCATCAATCACACCGATCATCTTAGCTTGTTTAAGTGACTGAGTTCCTGAATACTTCCAAGAAGAGTATTTAAGGGTAAAAAAGGTGCTGTTGCTTTTTCCAAGTGGAAAATCTGGAAAAATAAAATCAGGTGCTTCTTCTCTAAAACAAGCCATAGTACCATCCAATTTTCCTTCTCGAACCAATTCTAAACCACGGGTATAATTAACTTCTACAAACTCAACTTTATGACCTCTTGCTTTCATAGTTTCAACTAATAAATCACCTAAATAACCAACTTTCCCATCATTTTGTCCTGGTAAACAATCATAAGGACACCATTCATCTGTAGCTATTTTTAACGTATCTGAAAACAAATGTAGTGGGAAAAGTATGCTCAAGCTAAATACTACTATACCTGCTGATTTTTTAAAACCTTTCATCCATTCTCTCCTTAGTAAATTATTTGAGTTACTCTTCAATTTTTAAATTATATTTCATCTTTTTAACATTTATTATTATGTCTTTTATTTCTTTTATCTGTGCTTTAAGCTTAAAGTAGTTTTGATAAAATATCATTCTTAAGAAAACTAGTCGACATAATGTATATTTATTTGTTTAAAATAGTAATAAAACAACATTTTGTTGGTTTTTATTTTTATTTAAGATAGGAGTTTATTATAGCAAAAAAACTATTAGAAATAATCTCTCTTGTGCCCTTACAGGGTCACGCTTTGTTACTTTTTCCAACGATGAAATAAGTAACCAAAAAATCTGTTTTAATTGCTATCGCTAATATTAGCTTTCATTTGCATTATTATTTTATTATGAGATTAGGTGAACTTTTTCTATTTAAAGTTTTAGAATTACTTATTAATAAGGTATATCTTATCAGAAGAATCTAAATTAATTAAAACTATACCTTCTCAAATCGTGTACATGATGGAGATTGCTTCCTCGAACCCATTTGCATTAAATATAAAGTATCATCATCTATTAATTGAATTTCATGAGTATTTAATAACATTCTTATTTTTTCTAACCATATTGGTATATTTCTTCTATAATAAATATAATCTATTTGAGAACCATACGGATTATCAGAATGTAAAATAGCGCCACATTTCTTATAAACTTTGACAAACTCATTAATTGTTAAATATTTATCCTCACTTAATGAACTTAAATCATTTTCTACTCCTTCTATTTCACTTTTCTTTTGCACTAGAGGTTTTGGATAAAAATTTATGTTTATTTTTCCCATATCTTTTAACATAAGTTCTGCATTCCAAAATTTTGAAAATTTTTCATATTCTTTTGAGTAAATTTTGATATTTGAAACTAGAGACCCAAAGGCAATCAATTCAAGAATTTTTCTAATTTGTAAACATACAAACTCAATATGAACATCATGAACTCTTTTAGAACCTTGAATATCTAAATTCCCTATAACAATTGTTCTGCCTTTAATCTCAGACAGCAAATTCAAATATTTATCTAAATCATTAGTCATTTCTATTCTCCTAAAAAATAAAGATTTATCATATTTTATACTAAAATTAAATTATTTTAAAATTTTGTCGGAAGTTTGGTGTAGATTTTGCGAAGATGAACGAAGGTGTACTACTCGTACATCGAAGTTCATATTCGCGGAAAGATGCGCCGAAATTACGGCAAAAAAATTATTCCCACTCGATTGTTGCTGGCGGTTTTGAGCTGATGTCATATACTACACGGTTGATTCCATCAACCTCATTAATAATTCTTCTACTTATCGTCTCTAAAATATCATGAGGAATATGTGCAAATGTTGCAGTCATACCATCTGTTGCTTCTACTATTCTTACACAAACAGTGTTGTCATAAGTTCTGTTATCACCCATAACTCCTACTGATTTTACGTTTAATAGTACTGTAAATGCTTGCCATGTTTTGTCATATAATCCAGTTGCATGTAAAACATCTAGCATAATAGTATCTGCACGTCTAAGAATCTCTAAGTCAGGTTTATTTACATCTCCCATAACTCTAATAGCAAGTCCAGGTCCAGGGAATGGATGTCTTCCAATCATATCTTTTGGAAGTCCAAGTTCAAGTCCTAAAAGTCTTACTTCATCTTTAAAGATTTCTCTTAATGGCTCAATTAAATCAAATGTCATCCAATCAGGAAGTCCACCTACGTTGTGGTGAGATTTGATAGTTTTTGAAGGACCTTTTACTGATACTGATTCAATAACATCTGTATAAAGTGTACCTTGTGCCAAGAACTCTATTCCATCGTGTTTTTTTGCTTCTTCATCAAATACTTGGATAAATGTTTCACCGATGATTTTTCTTTTTGTTTCTGGGTCTGTTACACCTGCTAGTTTACTTAAGAACTGCTCACTTGCATCTACTGTGATTAAAGGTACACCACGAGTTGCAAACATAGCTTCCACTTGTTCTCTTTCGTTTGCTCTTAAAAGTCCATTATCAACAAATACAGGGATAACTTGAGTACCAATTGCTTCTGCTAAAAGTGTTGCTACTACAGAAGAGTCAACTCCTCCTGATACTCCACAAAGAACTTTTTTATCTCCAACCTGGTCTTGGATTTTTTTGATTTGTTCTTTTGCAAAAGATCCCATGTTCCATGTACTTTCACAACCACAAATATATTTTGCAAAATTTTTAAGTAGTTTTGCACCCTCTTGTGAGTGATAAACTTCTGGATGAAACTGAAAAGCATAAACCAATCTATCCAAATCAGCGATAGCTGCATATGGTGAGTTTTCACTTGTCGCGATTTTTTCAAATCCTTCTGGGATTTTTTCAACTCTATCACCATGACTCATCCATACAGTTTGTCCATCTGTTGTATCTCTAAATATATCACTTTGTTTTGCAAAACTTAATTTTGCTTTTCCATATTCATGATGATCAGCAGGTATTACACTTCCACCAAAGTGTTGAGAAATAAGTTGCATACCATAACAAATACCTAAAATCGGTAATCCAAGTTCAAAGATTGCCTCATCTGGATGATATGAGTCTTTAGCATAAACAGAAGCTGGCCCTCCACTTAAGATTATACCTTTTGGCGTTCTAGCCTTTATATCTTCGATACTTTCGCTATATGGTACAATTTCTGAATAAACACCAGACTCTCTAAGTTTTCTTGCAATGATTTGAGTATATTGACTACCAAAATCTAATACAACAATGGGTACATGTTTCATTTATTATTTTCCTTCTTATTTCACACTTTTTTGTGTTTGCATATTACAATTTTTAATCAGGGATTTTATCTAAATAGTTGTAAAAAATTGGTTAAGTGGTTTTTTCATCTTCTGTTTCTTGAAGATTTGTTTTTCCACATTTGGGACAGGGGTTTCCAGGATTGCTATAACATGAATAACAAAACATCGCTTCACAACCTTCACAAGTATGTTTACAATGTTTACATACGTAAGTTCTAGCTCTTTTAAATTTATCTTTTTTAGAAGTTTTAAAAATCCAAGAAAACACTATAACTCCTCAAATATAGAATAAAAAAAGGCTATTAAGTAAAATCTTAATAGCCTTTTTTATTTAATCACTTATGCTAAATTTTTATCCAGCGTGATAAAAACCTATTACTTCATATTGTAAATACCAAACAGAAACTGATACGATATATCCTATTAAAATAGTCCAAGAATATTTCATATGAGCACCAAACGTATATATACCGTGAAGTTTACCCATAACACCAACACCAGCTGCCGAACCAAATGAAATAAGAGAACCACCAACACCAGCTGTTAAAGTTACAAGCATCCATTGGTCAAGTCCCATTTCAGGAGAGGCTTTAAGAACTGCTGACATTACAGGAACATTATCAACGATTGCAGATAAGAAACCAACACCAATATTTGACCAAGTTGGTCCTAAAACGTTTGGATCATAAACTACTGCGGCTAATGCTAACCATCCAATAAAGTATAAAGCTCCAACTGCTGCTAAAATACCAAAGAAGAACATTAACGTGTTGTTTTCAATTTTTGCCATTGAGTGGAAAATATTGAAATGATCAGAACCATATTTTTTCTTTAAACCATAAGAGTAGATTTTAAGTAATGAAAGACCAAACATCATACCCCACATTGCAGGTAAATGTAAAATTTGGTGAGACATTACAGCACAAAAAATTGTAAATACACCAAGTCCCATAACTACTTTTGAACCTGCCGCCATTTCTGGTTTTTTCTCTTTTGAAGCATCAAAAGCTGGAACTTCATCAGGAACAAACTTAGCTAATAAAATTGCAGTTATTAAATAACCAAGAATTGAAGATGGGAATAAGAACATAAAGTCTGTAAAAGAACCTTTTCCTGCTGTCCATGCCATAAGTGTAGTAATATCACCAAATGGAGACCATGCACCACCTGCATTTGCAGCAACAACAATATTGATTGCACCTGGAACTAAGAAGTCTTTTCTTGTCTTTTCAATAGTGATTAATACTGTTGATAAAATTAGAGCAGTTGTTAAGTTGTCTGCTATAGGTGAAAGGAAAAATGCGATAAATCCAGTTACCCAGAAAAGTTTTCTATAAGTAAAACCTTTTGAAATTAGATTATATTTTAATCTATCAAATACTCCCATATGAATCAATGACTCAATATAAGTCATAGCAACAAATAAGAAGAAGAAGATTTCTGCAATTTCTAAAATAAGATGTTGTGCTTGCGTATGAACAGAGTTCATATCTAAGCCATTCATTGCATAATATACAGCAACTAACATAAACATTAATGTACCAATCAATAACGCAGGTTTTGCCTTATCAATTGCATATTTTTCTTCTGCAGCAACAAAATAATAACCAACAATAAATATTAATAAACATGAAATTCCTACCCACGTCATAGTTAAGTCAGGATTAGCGTGAGCTTCTCCTCCTCCACTTGATGCGAAAGCAGCAACTGAAACTAAAAGTAATGATACTAAACTTTTTAGCATTAATTCTCCTTGATAAAATGAGCACCTAGTGAACTTTTACGTTCAATAGCGCTAGTCAAAATAGATTTTGCCGTAAGCAATCTTAAAAACAATAATCTGCCAACATCTTCTTTTAAAAATGTTTCGATTTGTGTCAATGCTGTACGCAAATTCAACTCGTTTCTTACTATTGAAGCATTTTCCCACATAAGTTTTCTTAATATATTTTTTATATCTTTATCAATGTTTTTATTTCTTATATGTTTAGATATCTCTTTGTTATAATTGCTTTGATTTATCTCAAAATGACTCTTCAGACTATGTTCAACTGCAATTTTTGAAAATACTATACCTTCTAATAAAGAGTTTGAAGCAAGTCTATTTGCTCCATGGACTCCAGTACAAGCACACTCACCTATTGCATATAAATTTTTCATACCTTCTACTTGTGCATCTAAGTTTGTAGGTATTCCACCCATGGTGTAGTGAAAAGCTGGAGAAATAGGTACGTTTTCAAAAGGTAGTTCAAATCCTAGGTCTTTTAGGTTTGCATAGATGTTAGGAAATCTTTTTTTGAAAAACTCTTTTTCAAAGTTTTTAAATGATAAAAAGACACCCTTACCAGTTTTTGTAGCATAATCAAATATTGCTCGACTTACAATATCTCTAGGGGCTAACTCTCCATCTTCGTGATAATCAAATAAAAATCTTCTATCATCATCATCAACTATAAAAGCACCCTCACCTCTTAAAGCCTCACTTAAAAGTGGCTTTCTAGCAAAGTGGGTTCCTCTTACAACAGTGGGATGAAACTGAAGCATCTCCATATCTTTTAAAGATATTCCTTTTTCTAAGCAAATACCTTGAAGTTCGCCAGAGATTGAAGTAGAGTTTGTATGATATTTATATAAAGAACCAACTCCTCCACTTGCAATAATAGTGTTGTGAGCATATACGACTTTCTCTTCTGTTTCATTAACAAAATATTGAACACCATAACAAACATCATCTTTGATAAGTAAATCACTTACAACAACATTTGTAACGAGTTCATGGGGGAATTGTTCGATTAAGAACATGTGTATCATTCTACCTGTTGCATCACCATCAGCATGTATAATTCTACTTCTACTGTGAGCTGCTTCTTTTGTAAGAGCTATTTCACCCTTTGCATTTAAATCAAACTTTAATCCTGCATTTATAATATCTTTTACTGCTTCGTTTGATTTTTCACTTAAAAGTTTTACTGCATTTATATTGTTGTGGTGAACACCTGCATTTAAAGTATCTTCAATATGTACAGGGATATCTTCTTTATCAACAGCAAAGGCAACTCCACCTTGTGCCCAAAAAGTATTACACTCCCAAGGGGATTTTTTAGCCAATAGAAGTACTTTTTTATCTTTAGGAATAAGTCTTGCTGCATTTAATCCAGCAATTCCAGAGCCTATAATGACATAATCGTAAATCACTTAGATGATACCTCTTTTGTATCATCAACATAGACAGGTGGCGCTTTATAACCACACCCTGAAAAACTTAATATAAATAGTGTTATAATCACTGCATGAAAAATGCTAACGAAATTCTTACTCATTTGAAATATTATCCTGAATTTAAAAAAATTAATACCAATATTACTATAGAAAGACTAATTAATGCCTTACCTCTTAAACTAAAAAAAGGTATAAAATTTGGTTATATAAAAAACCAAACTCTTTTTTTCGTATTAACGCATCCTGTTTATAAAATGGAGTTTGAGTATAACAAGAGTTTGATAAAATCACTTTTAAAAAAAGCAAATATTGCAAATGTAAATGATATAAAATTTTTCGTAACTAATGTTATTGAGAAAAAAGAAGAAGTTAATGAAGAAAAAGATTTCTATACAGAGCGTGCTCATGGTATCTTTGAAAACTTTTGCAAAGATGAAAAACTACGAAATAAATTTGAAGAAATTAGAAAAGTAATTAAAAACTCTTAAGCTTTTTCTCACACTCTTTATAGTCTGGACAATACATTTCAACCAAATCCCAAAACTTTTTAGAATGATTTTTGTGTTTTATATGTGATAATTCATGAATAACTACATACTCTATAACACTTGCTGGAAATTTAAGCAGATTTAGATTTAGATTTATTGTGTTGTCATGGGAACATGAACCCCACCTTGATTTGTTGTTTCTATATTTTACTACTTTTGGAAAAAGTTGCATTATTTTTGCTTGATTATTAACTATTGGACTTATTACTAAAGGAGCTTTATTTTTATAAAATTTTATCAAGTCAAAATTCTCAAAATCTTTTTTTTCAAATTTCTCACCTAAGTAATAAAATTGATCTTGCGATATTGTTGCACTTTTTTTATTTAGATGTTTTAATATCCAATCCTCTTTTCTGAAAATCAAATCTTTTGCCTCATCTAAAGAAAAATATTTATTTGCAGTAATTTGAATAAAATTATTCTCAATTATTCTCAAATAGCAGTGTCTTACATTTCTTTTGTTTATTAATTTTGCATCTACTTCTTTTTCATGTAGTAAAACTTTAAAATTCAATATTATCCTTAAGTATATTTTTGATAAAATCCGCATACTATTATATTGTAATATAATAAAAATTACATTGAGGAAAATGATGAAAATTGCAAATAGAATGGAGAACTTATCTCCGTCGGTTACAATGGCTATTACCGCTTTAGGAAGAGAACTTAAAGCACAAGGTAAAGACATTTTAAGTTTTAGTGCTGGTGAACCAGATTTTAACACGCCTGATATAGTAAAGCAAGCGGCAATTAAAGCGATTCAAGACGGACATACTAAGTATACCGCTGTTGAAGGTATCACTGAAACTAAAAAAGCAATTATTAATAAACTAAAAAAGGATCATGGACTAAATTATGATTTAGATGAAATTATAATTTCAAATGGTGCAAAACACTCTTTATTTAATCTTTTTCAAGTACTAATTGAAGAAGGTGATGAAGTTATAATTCCAGCACCTTATTGGGTTACATATCCTGAGCAAGTAAAGTTTTCAGATGGTGTTCCAGTTTTTATTGAAACAGATGATTCTACTTCATTTAAAGTGACAGCACAGCAAGTGAAAGAAGCAATAACTGATAGAACAAAAGTTTTACTTTTAAATACACCTTCAAATCCAACAGGTGCAGTTTATACAAAAGAAGAATTAACTGCTATTGGAAAAGTATTAGAAGGAACTGATATCTTAGTTTTTTCTGATGAAATGTATGAAAAAATTATGTACGATGGGAAAAAGTTCTGTGCAGCTGCTGAAGTTAGTGAAGATATGTTCCAAAGAACAGTTACTATCAATGGACTAAGTAAAGCAGTAGCAATGACAGGTTGGAGATTTGGATATCTTGCAACTCCTCAAAAAAACTTAGTAAAAGCTATGATTAAACTTCAAGGTCAAGTTACATCAAATGTAAATTCAATCACTCAATACGCTGCTATTTGCGCACTTGAAGGTGAGGCAGATGATACAATTGAAATCATGAGAAAAGAGTTTGAAAAAAGAAGAGATATTGCAGTTGAAAAATTTAACGCTATCAAAGGGATCTCTTGTGTTGTTCCAGATGGTGCTTTTTATCTTTTTGTAAATATAAAAGACCTTACATTTGATTCTATGAAATTCTGTGCAGATTTATTATCTCAAAAAGGTGTAGCAGTAGTACCAGGTCTTGCATTTGGTACAGAAGGGTATTTTAGATTCTCTTTTGCTACAGATTTAGATTCTATTTTAAAAGGTATTATTAGAATAGAAGAGTTTGTTAACGAGAACTACTAAAAAATGACTCTACAAAAAAAAGCAACGGTTGTCTCATCTAGCGTTGCAGCAATTCTTACACTAATAAAACTAGTTGTAGGAATTGCAAGTGGGTCAGTTGCAGTTTTAGCTTCTGCAGTTGATTCAGTTTTGGATATGTTTGTATCCGTATTTAACTACTTTGCAATATCAAATGCAGAAAAACCAGCTGATAAATATTTTAATTATGGTAGAGGAAAAATTGAAGCCTTGGCTTCTGTTATTGAAGGTACAATTATTACCCTATCTGGACTTTTTTTATTATATCAAGCAATTGAAAAAGCTATTAATGGAGAAGTTTCAAGATATATTGAAGAGTCATTGACCGTAATGATTATCTCTTTAGTTATAACTATTTCTTTAGTAATATATCTAAACTATGTATCTAAAAAAACAAACAGTATGGTTATAAAAGCTGATGCCCTACACTATAAAACAGATGTATACTCAAATGTTGCCGTATTGGCTTCTTTATTATTGGTAAACTTTACAGGATATGAGATAATTGATGTAATTATTGGTGGAGGGATTTCATTATATATTATATACTCTGCTTATGAACTTATCCAAGATGGTATTTTAGTTTTACTTGATAAAGCAGTTGATCAAACAACAGTAAAACAAATAGAAAAAATACTTATGTCTGAAGAGAGAGTAAATAATCTACATCTACTAAAAACAAGAGAAGTTGGAAATAGAATATTTGTAGAAGTGCATTTAGTCTTTGATTGTCTTATCACATTAATGGAAGCTCATAAAATTTCAGATAAGATAGAGAATAAGATTAGGAAAATAGACAAAGAGAAAAATTGGATAATCAATATTCATATGGATCCCTATGATGACTTCGAGTCAAATGACGAGGAGCATGATTTACATTAAGTAAATAAACATAATGAGAAATAAATTTATAAAAAAAACACTTTTATACTCTGGTCTATCTATAATACTTTCAATATTTTTATCTTTTACTTATATATTTTTTCCACAACTCCCTGAATCTTTTGATAGTAACTTAAGGGATACACTCTTTAAAATAAGAGGAGAAATACCAAATAATGAAACAGTCTTTATAATTGATATTGATGAAAAATCTTTACAAACCTTAGGTCAATGGCCTTGGTCTAGGGATAAAATATCAAAAATACTTGAAAACCTTACAAATGCAGAAATTGGACTTATCGCATTTGACGTCGTTTTCGCAGAAGAAGATAGAACATCACCCCATAAGATTTTTAATCAATACAATGTAAAAATGGACAATATTCCAAACTATGATGAAATATTTGCAAAAACAGTTGCCTCAACACCTACAATCTTGGGTTATCAGTTTGAACTAGAAAAAGATAATGAACACGTAAGTAAAAATGCTCCTTCTATTCCTGCTATATTTGTAGAGAGAAATAAGAACCCTGAACAAAACTATCTTATCACTGCAACAGGTACTATTTTAAATATCCCAATAGTTCAAGACAATGCATACTCTAGTGGTTTTTTTAATAATATCCCAGATGAATCAGGGATTATACGAAGTGTACCTTTAATTATCTCATATGATGATGCTATCTATCCATCTTTAGCTTTAGAAGTATTAAGAATTATCACTGATACAAAAAGAGTTGATATTAATTATGACCCATATGGTGTTAAAAATGTAAAGTTAAATAATATCACTATTCCAACAGATAGACATGGTAGGATATTAGTAAACTTTAGGGGAAAAGAGAAAAATTTTAAATATATTTCTGCTTTAGATATATATAATGATAAATTTAACAAAGAATATATAGAAGGAAAAGTTGGATTAGTAGGAACTTCTGCTGCTGGACTACTTGACTTAAGAGCAACTCCTTTTGAGTCAGTATATCCTGGGGTTGAAGTTCACGCAAATGTTATAGACAATATCATAACTGGTGACTTCATATATAAAGCATCATGGATTGATGGTGCAAACTTAGCAATTATTTTTGGCCTATCAATTGTGGTTATGTTAGCTATCACCTTTACACCTTTTTGGTACAATCCTGTTATTACTATGATATTTTTAGGAACTACACTATATGGGGTTTATTATGCTCTATTTACTGAAGGCTTAGTTTTTAATATCTTTTATCCATTGGTTACAATTGTTGCAGCTGCTGTTATTGCTACACTTCTTGATTACTTTTTTGAGATTAAACAAGAAGAAGCAATCAAAAAGAAATTTGCTTCTAAAGTATCAAAAGAGGTTATGGATAGTCTTTTATTAGACCCAGATAATAGTACATTTTCAGCTACTCAAAAAGAGATTACAGTATTTTTTAGTGATGTAAGAAACTTCACAAACATATCTGAGTCTATGCCTAATGCAACTGTATTAATTGAGTTTCTAAATGAATATATGGACCCAATGACTGATATAATCATAAAAGAAAAAGGTACAGTTGATAAATTTATTGGGGATGCCATAATGGCATATTGGAATGCACCTGGAAATGTTCCTGACCATGCAGAAAGAGCTGTAGTAGCAACACTAAATCAACTTCATTTAATAGATGAACTAAATAAAAAAGTAAGACAAGACCCAAGATTTGAAAACACAGTAAAAATGAGTGATAAGATGGGTGTTGACCCCATAGAGATTGGTATAGGATTAAATACTGGTGTTGCAGTTGCAGGAGAGATGGGAAGTAGCCAAAGAAGTGATTATACTGTTATTGGTGACCCTGTAAACCTAGGTGCAAGACTTGAATCACTTTGTAAATACTATAACTCAAAATGTAATATTTCAAGCTTTACAAAAGAGCAACTAACAGGTAGTTATATATATCGATTTATAGATTTAGTGACTGTAAAAGGGAAAAGTGAACCTATTGCAATATGGCAAATTCATGATTATGATAGGGACGAAAGTGAACATAAGCTTTACAAAACATCAAAACAAAGACTTAAAGACGAACTTGAACTTTATCACAAAGCAATTGAGCTTTATAAAACTGCAAAATTCAAAGAAGCTTTAGAGATTTTTAAAGATGTGAACAACTGGGAAGATAAATCAAATAAAAATATTTATGATATTTATATAGAAAGATGTGAACACTATATTGAAGAGCCTCCAACAGATTTTAATGGAGTCTTTATACACACTACAAAAGGATAATTTTCAATCTTTTAAAATTTTTGTTATACTAAGAAAAAAGGATATAGAAAGGATAAAAAATGGAAATAGTTTTTGCATTAATCTATCTTGCTATGTTTATAATAGCTTTTTTCTTAAGTCTTGTTAGTGTTAGATACTTTATTACTATGTGGAAGTATAAGCATAGAAAAAAAGATGGTAGTGAGGATGATGATTTTAAGAAGTTTGATTAGGAAATCCCCTCTTGAAGACTTAGCAGTCTCCGCTTTCTTACTTTTTAGTTGTAAAAAGTAAGATAAAAAGCAACCAGACGAGTTGATGAATGCGAAGCTCCCCTACAGTTATATATTTATTTCCTGCCCTGCAAAACTCACTAAAGAGTGCATTTAGCACTCTTCTTAACGCTCAAACAGTTTCGGGCGTAACCGAAAATAAACATCTAACTTCCGGCTTCATCAAAGTCTGGAAAGAAGAAAAGTTCAAACTATTATTAGCTAAGTAACACAAGAAAAAGAAAAAAGACTAATCAAATCAAAAATGCAAATGTCCTTATCCCACCTTTAATTCCAACATTTGCAAAAGCCGAACGTTTATTTTTCATTTCGGAAAAAGCTGAGGACTGTTTAAATAAAAAAGAGTGATAAACTCACTCTTTTTTGTGAGTTCCGCAAGCTAGAAATTAAAAATAATAAGTGAGGGAACCCAAAGGGCTTTGAAACTCTGTTGGTGGTTTTGCTTACTTTGTCCACACAAAGTAAGAGATGCGAAGACCTTTAGGTGTTTATAAAAATTTACTTAAATAACAAATCTTCATTTATTAACTTTCTAAATTCTTGTTTTGTCCAATTTAAATTAAAATATACATGTTCGCTATATTGTATTGCTTTATTATAAGATTTTTCGTTTTTTGTTATAAATAAAGCTCTTACATTATTTATACAAGCATCTTTAAATATTTTATTATCACTTGTTATAAAAATTGCATTATTTATTTTTGATAGTAAAGCAATAAATCTGTCATTTATATGCTTTTCTTCACTATAATTTATAAATTCATCATATTCTTTTGAATAAAAAGTACCTTGTCCAAAACCTACTGCATTTGGATTATCAGCAAAACCAAAAAAACCAATTTTTTTAAATTCTATTTCTAATAGTTTATTTATAAGCTTTTCTTTTTTAGAATTAAATATCTCATTTTTCACATAGGTTGGAACCCAAATTTCAATATCTAACTTTTCAAAAAAACTTTTTCTCAAACTTAACTCACAACAATAATCTATTATATTTGAATCAAAGACCAATTTATTCATTAATATTATTTCCTATTTCTACATAATAATATTATAACCAATATCTCAATAAAAACTAAAAGCAGTATATAACAGATTTTTAGATACTATATCTACCTTAAATAATAAACAATATATAGGATTTCAAAACTCATATGGCACTAATAGACTTACAAAACATCTCAAAACAATACGACATCAAAGTAATACTTAAAAATGTAAACTTTACACTAAACCAAGGACAAAGAATCGCTGTCATTGGACAAAATGGTCAAGGAAAATCAACCCTTCTTAAAATCATCACTGGTGAAGTAGAAGTTGATAGTGGAGAGAAGGCTATAGATAAGTCTCTTAAAATAGAGATGCTAGCCCAACAGCCAAAATTCAAAGCTGATTTGATGGTAAGAGATGCCATTGAAGAACAACTTGTAGAAGTAAAAAGTGCTAAAGATGAGTATGAAGATATATCACAAAAACTTGTAACTGATTATGAAAATGAAACACTCTTGCATAGACAAAGTGAACTAGCTACTTTTTTAGAGTTTCACAATGCTTGGGACTTGGACAATCTTATTGAGAGAGTTTTGATTGAGTTTCAGCTAAAAGAGTTTGAACATAAAGATGTAAATCTTTTAAGCGGAGGAGAACAGCGAAGAGTAAGTCTTGCAGGACTACTTTTACGAAAACCTGATGTTTTACTACTAGATGAGCCTACCAATCACCTTGATGTATATATGGTAGAGTTTCTTGAAGAGTTACTTATCAAAAATAACTTCACACTTATCTTTATCTCACATGATAGATATTTTATAGATAATATTGCAACGGAGATAGTTGAAGTAGAAAATGGTGAAATAAGAAAGTTCAAAGGTGGATATACAAGCTATCTAGAACAAAAACAACAACTCCTAGAAAACATGGAAAAAGAGCACCACAACCTAATTCGAATGGTTAAAAGAGAAGCCTATTGGATGCAACATGGAATAAGCGCAAGAAGAAAAAGAAATGAAAGAAGAAAATCAGAGTACTTTGATTTAAAGAAAAAAGCTAAATCAAATCCATCCCTTATCAAAAAGATGAGTGTAGAACTTCAAAGGGAACAAAAAGCATTTAATAGTAGTGAAGAAGCAAAAATACAAAATAAAAGAAAAATGCTTTTTGAACTAGATGACATATCAAAAACACTTGGAAATAAACTACTAATAAAAGACTTTACAGCAAGAATCTTACAAAAAGACACCATAGCAATAGTAGGACCAAATGGTACAGGAAAGTCTACTATGCTAAAAATCTTTATGGATAAACTTCAAGTTGATAGTGGAAGCTTTAAAAAGGGTGATTTCAAAATAGGCTACTTTGACCAACAAAGAGAGATGTTAGATGATAATAGAAATCTTATGGAAACTTTTTGTCCAAATGGTGGAGATAGAGTTGTTTTAGCAGATGGAAGAAATCTACATGTTTATGGATACTTAAAAAACTTTTTATTTCCAAGGGAGTACTTAGATAAAAAAGTTGGAGTACTAAGTGGTGGAGAAAAAAACAGAGTTGCCCTTGCCCTACTTTTCACTAAAGATATAGACTGTATGGTTCTAGATGAGCCTACAAATGACTTAGATATTCCAACTATTAATATCCTAGAAGAGTATTTACAAAACTTCCAAGGGGCACTTATATTTGTATCTCATGATAGATATTTTGTAGATAAAATTGCTAAAAAACTTTTTGTATTTAAAGGACATGATGGACAAATATTTGAATCTTTTCAGCCATATACTGAATACCTTGAAATAGAGAAAGAGCTAAAAGATTTAAGTGAGTTAGATAAAGAGTTTACTAAAGTAGAAAACAATCAAACAAAAAACTCTACACCTAAAAAACAGACAAAATTAAGTTATAAAGACCAAAGAGATTATGATAACTTACCAAAAGAGATTGAAGAGTTAGAGCTAAAAATTGAAGAAATCAATAAATGCTTATCAACTCCTTCTTGCTATGAAGAAAAAGGTATTGTCGCTATTTCTCAAGAGTTAGAAGAGACAAATAGTATTTATGAGAAAAAAGTGGAAAGGTACCTAGAACTAGAAGAAATGATAGAGAGTTTTAACTCTTAGTTTGCTACAATAGTTTAAATTATAAATTTTATAAGGAATGTTATATGAGTTTAAAAGAACAACTTAAGTCAGATTTAAAAGATGCTATGAGATCAAAAGAGATTGTAAAAAGAGATTCAATAAGAGCTATTAATACAATGATCAAACAAATTGAAGTAGATGAAAGAAAAGATTTAAATGATGAAGATGTTATTAAACTTATTCAAAAAGGTATAAAACAAAGAGAAGAAGCAGCAATTCAATATAAGAATGCAAATAGAGATGACCTAGTTGCAGTAGAGCAAGAGCAAATAGATATTTTCAAAGCTTATTTACCACAACAATTAAGTGATGCAGAGTTAGAAGCTGGAATGAAAGAGCTTATATCAGAAGTTGGAGCAACTTCAATAAAAGAGATGGGAAAAGTAATGGGAACTGCAAGTAAAAAGTTTGCAGGTGTTGCTGATGGAAAAAGAATAAGTGAAATGGTAAAAAAGCTTTTAGCATAAATTATAAGGAAAACTCATGACAAATATTGAGAAGATTGCTGCAAAAACATTAGAAGTACTAAAAGATAAAAAAGTACAACCTACTCCAAATGAATATAATAAAGAGTTTTGCAATGTAGCAAAAAGTCAAAATGAAAAAATAGACGATTGTAACTTATTTAAAGAGTTAGTTAGCAAATTAACTCCCCCAGAACAAGATGAGCTAAAAGCAAACAACGTTGAAACTTTTGAAGAGTTAATTGGACTACTTTTAAAAAGAGTTCATATACAAAATGTTTCAACTTTAGCTTCTATTATCAAGCAAGCTTTATCACCATCAATCAATATTCACCTTGATGAACAGTTAACAAACTTCTCTATTAAAATTGGGGATTCTCCTGAACTTATTTTTGAAGAAGATATTCAAAAAGAGATGCAAAAACTTTTAGAAAATAGATTTGCAACGGATCAAAACCTCCTTAAAGAAAAAACAGCTGATATTGCAAAACTAGTAACTCTTATGGGTAAGCATTTAAAAGAAGCAATTAACAATAACCAAAATAGTTCAACAAATGTAACAAATATCAAAGATGAACTTGAATCAATAGATTTAAAAGAAAGTAGTGCTTCAGAGTTAGTGGCCCTACAAAATAAACTGATAAATGCAGCTACAAATATTGAATCAGAGATGAATGAAGTAAATAAAAAACTGTCTACTGGTGAAGACCATGTAAAAGTATTAGAAAATAAAGTACAAGTTTTAGAATCTCAACTAATAGAAGCTAAAAAAGAGGCTGTTATTGACCACTTGACAGGACTACTTACAAGAAGAGCTTATGATACTGAAATCAAAATGATAGACAAAAATTTTGAAAGAGAAAATATCCAATACGCTATAGTTTTCTTTGACCTTGACCATTTTAAAAATATTAATGATACTTATGGACATGATGGTGGAGATACTGTTTTAAAAACCTTCTCAAAAATACTAAAAAGTCAAACTAGAGAAAATGATATCTTAGCTAGATATGGTGGTGAAGAGTTTGTAGCCACAGTTGAATATAAACTTAGAAGAGAAGTTTTACAATACCTAAAAAGAATCAAAGCAATTGTAAATGAAAATAGTTTTAACTATAAAAATAAAAAAATAAAAGTTACTTTTTCAGCAGGTGTTGTTCTTAGAAATGACCATAAAACTTATGAAAGTGCACTACAAAAAGCAGATATCCTTTTATATGAAGCAAAAAATGGTGGAAGAAATAAAATTATATTAGAAGATCAAACAGTTATTTAATCTTCTAGTATTTTTTCTTAGCTATTTTTCCTGAATACATCTTACTCCATATCTATCATTTTTATAATACCAAGTATCTCTACCTATCATAAAATAAAAAGGATATGCAGCCAATTTATTATCTTTTACTTCATCACTTGTCCAGTATGAAACAGAGAGATTAAATCCTTCTATATCAGAAGCTCTGTTGTTTTTTATCCAAAGTTCTGTAAAAACTTTTTTTGAAGGTAGCTTTGCATTATGTTTTTTACAATACTGCATAGCCTCTTCCCAGTTTAGTCTTACATGTGCTTCATCTAGCCATACAATCTCTGCAAATAAACTATTTATAAAAAGAAAAAGTAGTAGGCTTATTTTTTTCACCTATGAAACTCCGTTATCTTTTAAATATTTTTGCCATTCATCTGTTTTATATTTACCACTATGTAAACCTTTTATAAAAGTCATAAAAGTAATCATTTGTGCAGGATGTGCATAACCTGGAAGTTGAAATATTCTATTCCAATGTTTATCAAACATTACTATATTGGGAGTCGATTTTGCAGCAAATGTCATTCTAAGTGTTGTAGTAGTCTCTTTTCTTTGTGTTTTTCCTACTATATAATCTTTTTCATTTTCTCTATTTATTAAATAGATATTAAACTCTTTTGCCAACTCTTGCATATGAGTATTTTCTTTAAAATCTTTTTTTAAAAGTTCACAATAAGGACAACTATTACTCTCAAATATAAAAATAACACCCTTGCCTTCTGCAACTAATTTATTGTCAGTTTTTAAGATATCCTCTGCAAAAATAGAACTTAAAAGTAAACATGCAATAAGTAAAAGTTTTTTCATTAGTTTTCCTTTTTCTTAACATCTATTCCATTTTCTATATAAAAGTCTCTAAGTGCTTGGTAAACTTCACCATTTTTCCTATCTTTACCTTCCCACTTTTTACTTTCTATAAATTTTATAGTTTCAATAAACTGTTTTGTAGGCATATATCCAGGTACTACAATTATTGCTTTTGCTTGCTTATCTGTAAAGATTAGTGTAGGTGTTACATCAACTCCATAAATAGAAATCATGGTTTTTGTATCAACATCCATATACTCACCCTCATGAAAAAGTTTATGTCTTAAGTTTTCATGTGCTTTTAAATAATATGATGATAAATCATTTTTTATTTTACTAGTTAATTCATCAGAGCTTTTTACATCAGCCTTTAATCTATCACTATAAGGGTCTGTATTAGTTCCAAAAATAATCAACATATATTTTCCATCTGGAGCTATTTTTGCAACATCCTTAAATGTACTACTTACAACTTCATCATGTTTTGTATATGTTACTTTTGTTTCTTCTTTTTTTACAACTACATCTTTAGTATCTTTTACTACTTCTGCCTCAGTACTTGTTTCATTACAACCTGTTAATAAAATAGCAGATGCAAACAATGAACTCATAACAACTTTATTTAAAAATCTTATTTTCATTTAAATCCTTTTTCTAATCAAACTTATATTAATTGTACTTTAATTAATATAAGTTTAACTACAGGGAGAAGAAAGATAAACTCTCTTCTCCTTACTTATCCATGAATACTATTTAGTAGCTTTTGCTGCTTTATTAGCTATTTCATGCATTTTATTAATGTGTTCTGTTACATTAAGTTTTTTATCTGTATTTAGTTTATCCCAAATTTGTTTATTAGACATATTTTGGTGACATCCCATACAAAGTCCAGTTTTTTCCATTCTCTCTCTTTGGTCTTGATCAAGAGGTCTTGATGCTGGCCAGTGTGTTCCTACTGTCTGTAATTGTTTCCCATCTCTTGTTACTACTTGAGACCAGTCATAATTCATACCAGGAATACCTTCCATTTGAACAGTTTTACTTTTAGGTACAATCTCTTTTGTTCTTAAATCTTGTAAATCCATATACAAATCTTTATCTTGTTTTTGCATAAATTGTCCATCTTGAATACCATATCCTAATGTTTTAGGATTTGAGTGACAAGATTCACAAGTTCTAGCTTTTCTTCCAGAAGTATGTGGTTGTACAGGTGACATATCAGTCCCTGAAACCATTGAACCATTTGGTCCATCTGGAACTCTTGCTTGTTTATTAAGAATCAAGGTTTTACCATCAGGTCCAATTACAGTATATGTAACTTGACAACCAGGAATGATAGGAGTTACAAGTCCCTCACCATTGATACCTAAAATTGGGTCTTCCCATCTTAGATAAGATCTAGTTTCACTAGGTTTACCAAATAGTTTTTTACCTTTTGTTCCTAAGACAGACTCACTTGTCTCTCCATTTAAAAAGTTTGTTGACCCTGATGCTATCCAGTCAGTAGATGATTTACCAGGAGTATAATCAACTTTAACATGACATCCATAACATTGTGGAGCCCAATCTGAGTGACAAGAATAACACTCTAAGTTTTCCATGTGTGCTTTTACGTCACCCATTGCAACTTGTGCATCTTTAGATTTATAAGTTTTTGTTTCAGCTTTATATTTCAATAAAGGCACTTCTAAATCTTTTCCACTTGCTAAGTGAGCGATAACTTTATTTTCACCCTCTTTTTTAACAACATTTCCAAGTGGATTTCCACGTGTAGATAATAAATACCCACCCTCTTTGTCATAAACAGTACCTCTTGTCATCCAAAAAGGAAGTTCATTTGATAAGCCTCTATTACCTTCAGGTGTAGCAATATCAAACTTTTCACCATAACCAATTTCTAATTCCCATGGATATTTATCATTTGTACCATGACAATCTGAACACTCAATTTCAACTTGACCTAGTGTTGTACCAAATAGAGTTCCATCACCATGCATATCAACTGAAGTATGACAATCTTGACAAGTCATTCCAGCTTCAAAGTGTAAGTCTTCTTTTATGTGTTTATATCGTTTACCATGTGTTTTACTTTGAGATTTTCCACCCTCAGTTAGAGGAGAACCATATGGTTGTTCCATTAAACCAACATAAGAAACACCAATTCTTTTACCTCTATTATGACAAGAGTTACAAGTTTCTGGATGAATACCACTAAATTCTGCACCTGATGGTGTTTTAACTTTAGCTTCTCTTGTACCTTGAATCATATGTACTAATAAATGACCATTTTCTTTTTTATTTATTGTTGGGTCATTACCTTCATAAATACCTTCATTTGCATAAGGAATATGACAGGCACTACATCCCATACCTCTCCAGTCACCTCTACCTTTTCTACCTCTAACACCAATATGACATCTTTGACAATCTGCTCTTTGATAAGTAATACTAGCCATATAAGCTATTTCATCTTCAGATTTGCCTGCAAAATCTTCTGGTCCAGAAGCAGGTAATGGAAGCTGTTTAAGTTCTGTTGGGAATTGGTCAGGATATTTATCTATCATCTTAACCATGTAGTCTTTATATACTTTTGTTCCCCAAACAGGCTCTTTTCCATCTTCATCTTTTACATCATAATTAGCAAACTGAACTTTTTTTGTTGGTTCAGTACCCCATGAGTGTAAATTACCTTGAATCTTACCAGCTTCAGTTGCCATAAGTGCTTTTTTAGTATTTGCAACTGTATCAGCATGACAAACACCACAAGTTCTATCTGCAATCCAAATAGAACCTGGATCTCTTACAAACTCTGCTAACCCACCAGCATGAGCTTTTGGAGCACCTGAATGGGCACCTTTAACAGTCCCATTTTCTGGATTACCACCATGACAAACTACACAACCAGCACTATCTCCAAGACTTTGCCCCATTGCTACAATTTGTTGCATCATATCTGATTTTTCATCTCTAATTGATTCAATGCCTTTATGACATTTAATACAAGAATCTCCGCCAGATACAGCATCCATTTCCGCCATACCTTTTGCATGTTCAGCTGCAAAAAGTGAATTGAAAGAAATGAAACATATGAACAATCCTGTCTTAGTAAGAACACGAACTAAGCTTTTCATCATATCTCCTTTTAAATTTATTGAGTAATATTTAACTCAATTATTTAAAATCTTAACTAAGTAAAGTGCTTGTAAAGTGCTTAATTTAAAAATCTACAATTTTTTATTAAATATTAAATTTTATTCTTTATTAAAACATTTTTATAAAAGTAGATTATAATAATTATTTGGAAACAATAAAAAGATTTTTACCTAAAAGGATAAAAGTGAAACTACTATTATTAGAAGATGATGAGTTTATATGTCAATCTATTAAAAATTATTTTGAGTTAGATGGGAATAAAGTTGATTATTATTTAGATGGAGAATCCCTACTTGAAAATGCGATTTTAGAAAATTATGATATCTTTTTGTTTGATATAAACACTCCTAAAAAAAATGGTTTTGAAACATTAAAAAATATTAGAGAAGATGGTATTAAAACACCTGCAATTTACATAACTGCACAAAATGATATTTCTCATGTACAAAAGGCTTATTCACTTGGTTGTAACGACTATATTAGAAAGCCTTTTATTTTAGAAGAATTAGAGCTAAGAATAAATCAAATATTATATAAAACTATGGGAGAAGAGGATATTAAACTAACAAAAAACTATAAATTTAATCTTCATACAATGCAACTATTCTTTAAAAACAATCCAGTTGATTTGAGCCAACAAGAAAAAGAGTTATTATATATTTTAGTAAAAAATATTGGAACAATTATGAATCCAGAAATTATCAAATACTACGTATGGGACGGCAGTGACATATGTGATAATACACTTAGAACAAAAATAAAAAAAATAAGAGGAAAACTTGAAGAAAATTTTATAATAAATATAAGAAACTCAGGTTATAAGATAGAAAAATATGATTGAAATTAAAGAATTATCAAAAAAAAATAAGAATTTTGGGCTAAAACTTTTTATTTCATATATTGTTTTTACAATTATTTTAATTACTTCAATCATAACCATTCATATGTTTTTTTCTGATGGCTTAGCTGCAAATAAATTTGAACGTGAAATAAAACTACAAAGTAATGAAAAAAAAGATATTTTCTATAACTTCTTTCACTCAAGAGAAGATGAAATCCAAGCAATTGCAAAAAACGAATATTTTCTAGAGTATATAAAAAAGGGTAAATATAAATATTATATTGATTTATTGCTAATTACTATAATGGAAGCAAATAAAGAGTATATGCAAATTCGTTATATAGATGAAAATGGTTTAGAAGTTTTAAGATTTGATAGGGATAAGCACTCAAAAATTCCTTATAAGTCTTTAATTTTACAAAATAAATCAAATAGATATTACTTTAAAGAAGTATCAAAACTAAAAAAAGGGGATACTTGGTTTTCAAAAATAGATTTAAATATTGAACACCAAAAGATAGAAATACCCTTTAAATCTGTAGTTAGAATTGCCACTCCAATGATTATAAATAATAAATTCAAAGGGATTTTAATAATAAATATTTTTATGGAAGAGTTACTTGATGCTATTACAAAATCTTCTTTATATGATATCTATTTAATAGATGAAGATGGTTATTATTTTAGACATAAAAATAGTAAATATAATTGGTCTAATTATGATACAAAAAGAACAATTAAAGAGGATTTTGAGTTAGACTTAATACAAAGTATAAATACAACAAAAGGTAATTTTATTTTTCATGATAATATTTTTATTCAACCTTTGATTTCAGATAATCAAATAATAAAAATGATAATGCTTGAAAAAGAAGAATCAATTCAAGAAGTAAAAGAGAGTAATAATAAGATGATTTTTACTATTTTATTTTTTGCAATAATTATGTCTTTATTTTTTACAATAATATTTACAAATGCATTAAAAAATATATTTGAGTTGGTTGTTCTACAAGCCAATAGACTCCATGAGTTAGCAACAAGTCTTGATACAAAAGTTATGATGAATACTTTGGAAATTGCCAAAAAAGATAGATTGTTACAAAATCAGAGTAAATTAGCTGAATTAGGTGATATGATTGGAAATATTGCCCATCAATGGAGACATCCATTAACTAGATTATCCTTAACCCTTCAGAACCTAAAAGCTTTTAAAAGTAAAAACAAAATGAGTGATAAGATGTTTCAAGATGGAATGGAAAATTCACTTTATCAAATAGAGTTTATGTCAAATACAATTGACAACTTTAAAGATTTTTATAAAAAAGATGTAGAAAAATCTAAATTTAGAGTTAAAGATGCTATTGAAAATGTATTAAAGATTATTGGTGCAGTTTTAGAACACAGCAATATCAAACTCTATATAAATTGTGAAAAAGAAGTTATTATAAATGGAAATAAAAATGAGTTTTCCCAAGTGATGATGAATCTAATTATAAATGCAAAAGATGCAATTGATGATAAAAAAGTACTTGATGGCGAGATAAATATTAATATTTGTAATAAAGAAGAACAAATAAAAATAGAAGTAAGTGACAATGCAGGAGGAGTCGCTAGCTGTTTAAAAGAAGAGATATTTAATCCATATTTCACTACAAAAGAGACAAAAGGGACAGGTATTGGACTATATATCTCAAAAGCAATAATTGAAGATAAAATGAATGGAAAACTAACACTTGAAAATGGTCAGAATGGCGCTATTTTTACTATATTACTTAAAAAAGATGGCAAATGATTAGATACATAATATTACTTATTTTATTAAATATATATTCATATGCAAATGGGTGTGCTGATTATTTCAATCCTTCAAAGTTTTATAACTCTCCCACATATTTACAAGACCTTATCCAAAATAACTTAAAAGAGCTAGAACTTTTTTCAGATGACAAAAAAAAGATACAAGAATTAGGATTTGAGAAAATAGGAGATTTATATTTAAATGAGTATATAAAAAATAAAGAGCAAATTTATCCAAAAAAAACTGGACTATTCTCATATAAATTAAAAAATAACAAGATAGATGAGTTAAGTATTGCCTTTGTAAACTTATATAAATACGACTATATAAATATAGCCGAAGAGATTAATAATGATTTTGAAGGCTTTTGGAATGACTGGATAGAAGATGGCTATGAGATGAAACTTATACCAGAACAAACTTTATTTAAATACAAGAAAAAGTACTTCTCTTTTTCTGTATTTATTTATGGTGTTAAAAGTGATGCAACACAATTAGATGGAACTATAATAAAATATTGGTTAAAAGATTATACTAAACAAGTAAATAAATTCATAGAGTGTTCTAAATAAGAGTTAACTGCTTTCTTCCTTCTATTGTTTTAATTTTAATAAACAAGATATCAAAACAAAAATTAAAAACTCATACCAAGTTGAAACATAAATCTAGTATTATAATCGTTTTCGCTAGTAACTTTAGCAGCTCCAAGCTTATGTGATAAGTGAGTATTCATAAAAAAACTTTTATAAGAAGCACTATAACTTAGTCCAATATCTTGCAAAGTTCTACTTTTATCATTTGTGATGTTTCTACTCATATATACTCTTCCCACATCGTAAAACATTCCAATTTTTGAATTTAAGTCATTAAATGAAGGTAAAGTATAAGTTAACTCAGTGCTATAAATATATCCATTTTCAGCACTCTCTTCTCCTGAAGGATATACCTTTACCCCATTGATACCACCTAAACTCAAATCTTCACTTCCATCTAGATTTTTATTTCCAAGAGCATATTGAAGTTGAAGTTTATTTTTCCAATTTATTTTCTCATTAAGTAAAGTATTGTTTTCTAATTCAATATTTATTTTTGAGAATCCTCCATTTGTATTTGCTCCTGCTTCATCATCTGCTTTATCAACTGAATTATTAAAATTCAATCTACCAAGACTAAGAGAAGTATCTATTTTTGTTTGTGAATATTTACCAAAAATAAGATGGTTTTTTAAATAGTCAACTCCAACTTTAGAAACTACTGTATTCTTTTTTACATTTGATGAAGTAGCTCTAATCTCATCATTCATTTTATTATATGATGTTCTTAAGTATGTATTTAAATTCTCACCGTTTGAGCGAATAATCGGATAAGTAAATAAAGCTACAAAACTATCAGCACTTCCTAAAGCATCAAGGTTTTCATATTTATCTCCCAATTCATAAGTAGTTTTAGAGTAACTTACTTCTCCCCTCAATCCGTTTTCATATATGGGAAATCCATACCCTACTCTTCCATTTAATAAACCCATATTTTCAGAACTCAAAGCAGATAAAGAGATTCTATCTCCTATTTTAAAAGGGGAGTTGATATCAACTCCTGCCATAACTCTATGTTTACCTGTATAATCTGAACCATAATTATCCCCAATAACATAACCATTATATGGTTCAGTGGCTTGTGTTCCTATTATAAAGTCACTTGTACCCACTTCTTTTCCAGCAGCAATTTTTGTACTACTTACTTTTACCCCAGGAGTATCATTGATTAAAAGCAATGCCCTTTGTAAGTCTTTTATAGCTATTGCTTCTTTGTTTTTTGCAACATCAAGTTTGGCTTGTAAGATAGAATCTTTGACTAATGAACTGTTTTCTAGTTTAAACTCTCCATAGCTCCCTTCGATAATTGCTATTTTAAGTACTCCATCTTGTGCTTGTAAATCTTGAGTAGGTATATAAGCTCTTGCTATAAAATAGCCTTCATCTCTATAGGCTTTAGTAATAAGATTAACTATTTTTTGAATCTCTTTAAAACTCAACTCTTTTGATTCATAAGGCTTTAAAATAGTCTGTAGTTTTTTAGTGCTTAGTTGTGTATTTCCACTTATTGAATAACTTTTGATAAATACTTTTTTACCATCTTCAAAACTTTTTTTATACTCATCACTCTCTTGTTGAAGTACAGGTAGAACCTCTTTTTTCTTTTCTATCTTTGGAGGTTTTACCTCTTTTACAACATCACCGATATTTGGTATAGGTGCTGAATACAGACTTAATGTTGTCGCTAATAGTATTGATGTTTTTTTCATATTGTATTTTCTTCTTCTTCACTTTCTTGATTTAAATTAAACTGTTGTTTAGTTCCAAAGGGAAGATTTATCCCACCATTTAATACTTTCATTACAATTCCGGGGATGAGTGCTAGTTCATTAGTATCTAGTTGTTGTAAGATTGTTTTTATATCTATTCCACTTTTTAGTAATGTTTCTATATCTTTATTTGTCAGTACTGTTTTATTTACTATATTTGAAACTATCGTACTTAAATCAGGTGTTGTTTGAACAACAGGAATATCTCCTATTTGAACACTATTATTAGCTGAATATGCTAGCAAAGAAGGAAGTTCATAGTTACTAGCTAGTCCACCATTTTCTCCATCTTGTAAAGTTATCTCTTTTATAAAGTTATCTGCTATTGGATTACTCGAATTAGCTTTTGCTTGTGTATACTCTAATGTCTCAGCTCCTACAAGATTTCCAAAGTTTACAAAGCCTGTGAGGTTATCTGTTCCATCATAATCTTTTTTTGCTTCTAAGGTTAAGGCTCTTTTATTGATATCTAAACTTCCATTTTGAAAAGTTAAATTATAGTTTTCATCTGTACCACTTAGGTTTGTATTATAAGTTCCTGCATTTTTACCACTTACACTATCTCCTGTAACTCCATCAAGTACAGCAACAGTTTCTCCACCTACTAAACCACTTGCGGTAAATCCACTTATGTTGTGTACAGTTCCATTATAAGTAGTAGTATTTGAGTTTGCAGTTACTGTGATATCTTTTTTATTTGTAGTTAAAGTTCCTGTATCATAGTTTATAATATACCCTTGTTGAGAAGAGTATAAACCATCTATATCTATTGTAGATGTACCTGCATTTTTTAAATCAGTACCACTATAAACTAAAGTACCATTTACTAAAGAACTATCATAAGAAGAACTTGGGTAAGTTGCACCTGCACTTCCATTATAAGTTGTTCCATCATAAGTTCTTGTAGCATCATTTGCTTTTACAGTAATTTCTGTCATAAAAGCTCTTAAAAGTGGTCTTGTATGACCTTCATAGATGATCCAATCATTTGTAAAGTCAAAGCCTGCATAGGTATCTTTATCAAAAGCATTTACTGTATTTGTTGAGCTGTAGATTCCTGTAGCTCCAGCTGAACTTCCACCTCCTACGCCATTTGTTTGTCCTGTGGTGTCTATATCCCAGTATGAGTTTGTTATAGTACTAGTATAATACAGAGAACCAACTAATCCTCCTACGTTCGTATTACCTGAGACCTCTCCTGTAGCATAAGAATTACTTAAATTTAGACCTGCAGATGAAGGGCTAGCCCCAACTAATCCTCCAACTTGATCATTTCCAGTAACATCTCCTGAAGAGTAGGAGTTATTTATTGTGGAAGCATATTCATATCCAACTAAACCACCTATCCTATTTCCACTTCCAAATACAGAAGCTGTTGAGTAAGAGTTACTTATAGAGCCAGAATTTAAAATCCCCACTAATCCTCCAACACTATCATGTCCATTTATAGTACCAGTAGTATATGAATTACTTATGGAAAAAATACTACTGGTATGAGCTTCACCCAATAAGCCACCTACACCATCATTTCCAGTAATATCCACAGAAGTATAGGAGTTTGTTATAGAATTATTATTATATCCATATCCAATTAACCCCCCAACACTATCATGTCCATTTATAGTACCTGTGACATAGGAATTGTTAATTGTTAATCTAAAAGAATCTCCAACTAATCCTCCAACATAATTCTTTCCAGTAATATCTACATTAGTAAGTCCTAAATTGGAGATACTTTTTGAAGACCAATTCTGCCCAAATAACCCTACATAATTTTCATTACCTCTATTGATATAAAGACCATCTATAACATAACCTTTACCATCAAAGCTTCCTTGAAAGTATGTAGCACTATCTCCTATAGAATCAAACCCTTTAGAGCTCCACATATCGCCTGTGTATTTTATATTATTTGCTAGAACATAATCAGCTGTTAAATCCATAGCCATAAGTTGGAGTTGATGGTCATTTGTGATAGTAGTAGAGTATTCACTTCTTAAAAAAGGTCTTGTCTCCCCCTCTATCATAAACCAAGTGTTTGTAAAGTCAAAGCCTGCATAAGTTGCTTCATCGAAAGCATTTTTCGTATTTGTTGAGCTATAGATTCCTGTAGCCCCAGCTGAACTTCCAAGTCCTACTCCATTTGTTTGACCTGTGGTGTCTATATCCCAGTATGAGTTTGTGATGGTTGAAGTTGAAGAATGATAGTCTCCAACTAATCCTCCAACATTACCATTTCCAGTTACTTTTCCTGTAGCATATGAGTTTGTAATTGACGAATTACTAATATTATCCCCTCCAACTAATCCTCCAACATGAATATTTCCACTTACATCTCCTGTAGAATATGAGTTTGTAATGGTTGAAGTATAATTCAATCCAACTAATCCTCCAACATGAGTATCTCCAGTTACGGTAGCTGTTGCATATGAGTTTGTGATGGTAGAAGAATAATGCACTCCAACTAATCCTCCAACAAAAGTATCTCCACTTACCTTTCCTGTAGCATATGAGTTTGTGATGGTAGAAGAATCATTGAACCCAACTAATCCTCCAACATAATCCCTTCCTGTAATATCTACATTAGTAAGTCCTATATTTGATATAGTTGCTCCAGTACGACCAAACAATCCTACATAATCTTCACCACCTCTATTAATATACAAGCCATCTATAACATAACCTTTACCATCAAAGACTCCTGTAAATCTTGTATCTATATTATCTGTAGAGTTATCTCCTATTTGTTTAAATCCAGCTCCACTATTCCAAGTAGTAGTATCACTAGCATCTATGTTTGAACCTAATTCATATCTACCATTTAAAGCTTGACTTATCCATTGGAGTTGATTGATATTATTTATGATTACTTTTCCAGTTGTTGCATCAAACTTTATTGCTGCATTTCTATTAACTGCATTAAAGTAAACTCCACCATTAGTAGCGTTAGTATTTTCAATAATAGCATTTACATATATCTCATTACCTGCACTTAATGTAAGCTTTGTAGCTTCACCCCAAGTGATATTTTCATTTACAGTAATATCATTATCGGCTTTTAGTTCTATATCTGTTGTAGCTAAGTTAGACTCTATAGCAGTTGCACTTACACTAGCTCCTGTTATATCACTTCCACCTGTTGATTCTATAACAATATCTGTAGGATCTAGTAGCCATTTTGAAGCTTCTACTAAAGTTGTAGATGCAACACTTAGCTCTTTTCCTGAAGTCTCTACAAACCCACCTTTAGCTTTTATAGTTCCAGCTATATTTGCAGTTCCCCCATGGGCATATAGTTCCACATGTCCGTTTATTCCATCTAGTGAGTTTGCTTCTATGATTCCTGTATTATTTACTACACCTCTCAAGAGTTCATCTACTGCATGGGTAGTTAGATATACTTCTCCACCATCTGCTAGTATAGTTCCTGAGTTTTCTACTAGGGCATCTAAAGTTCCTTTATCTACAGATAGATCTATTAAAGAGTTACCATTTAGATTTATAGTATATTCATCTGCTGATGTGAGTTGTACTCTTCCTTTTACTGCTTCTATAGTTCCACTATTTTTAGCTTCATTAGAAGCAAAGATTACATAACCATTATTTTTAACTTTTATAGTACCTTGGTTGATAACAGATTCTGTTGAATCTCCTGTAAAAGTATAGTTTCCATTTTGAAAGTTAGTATCTGAGATATCTTTAGTTGTAGCTAATAGTCCTGCAGTGTTAATTGAAGCATTTTTACCAAAGAGTACACCATTTGAGTTTAATATCCAAACTTGACCATTGGCATTTAAAGCACCATCTATGATACTTCTTTCATTTCCTATTACTCTATTGAGAGTTATACTATTTACATTTGGTTGATTGAAGTTTACTGTTTCATGGGAAGCTATATTAAACTTATTCCAGTTTATACTAGCTTTGGAGGTGGATTGGTTTATATTTGTTGTATTTCCATTTTGAGAAATAGTAGCAGAGCCTGAAGTTACCACTCCACCACTTGGAGCTGCAAAGCTTAGAGTTAGACCTCCTAGAAGTGCACTTACTACTAGACTTACTTTCCCACCTTTTAGGATTCTAAAACGGGAACTATAATTTAGGTTTGCTTTCATCTTATTTTCCTTGAATACGGAGAATTTATTTTCTCCTTTCTTATATTCAAGTATTATATTTAGCTATCGTTACTTTCACCGTTACTTTTTTGTATTTTATTTTTAAACCATAAAGAAATATGTGTTCCATGATCAACTACTATTTGAAGATCTCCTTCTAGTTGCTCAGTTGCAAGTGATTCTACCATCATCTCACCAAAGGTTGCATTTGTATTATGAGTTTTTCCAATACCATTATCTGAAACTTCTAGTAAGGTTCCATTATCTACATTATTTAGTGAAATTTTTATGATTCCTCCTTTTGAATCAAAAGCATGCTTGATAGCATTTGTAACTAGTTCATTTACTATAAGACCACAATAAATAGCCTCTTCTGTGTCTAAAAAAGAGTTTATATCAAGTTCAAATGTGATATTTTCTAGCTCGAAACTATCTTTTATATTTTGTAAAACTTTTTCAAAATACTCTTTTGCATCAATATTTACAAGATTTTTTTGATTGTAAAGCATCTGGTGTACGATACTCATAGCATGGATTTTTCTCTCTACATCATAAAGTTTTTCTTGGATATGTTTATCATTGTTATCATTGAGTTTAAGTGCGTAGAGAGAAGTGATAAATTGCATGTTGTTTTTTACTCGATGATGTAGTTCTTTTAGCAGGAGTTCATTTTGTTTTAATTCGTTATTTAACTCTTGAGTTCTGATGTTTACAATTTTTTCTAAACGGTTAGATTCATTTTGTTGTTGTATTAAAAGTGACTTGGTTAAATCGTTTTTTTTCATCTCTAATCTTTTGATACGATACGCTAATGATATAGCAAATAAAATAACCTCTGCCATAATAAGAGTTTCAAAGGTATAAGTAAATACATACTCTTCAGGAATTAGTCCCAAAAATTTGAAAAATAGTGATAACCAAGCTAAAAGAGCAAAACTCCAGCCCAATAAGAAAAATTTTGCTTGAGGATTTTTCTTATATAAAGCATAAAAACCAATCCATAAAAAATAATATGGAGTAACAAACTGAAAAAGAATTACCTGTGGAATAGTAAAAATGTCAAAGATTTGTAAAACAAAATATACAGGAATAATATATATAAGTAGTTTTAAAGAAAAATCAATCTTTTTATAAAGTTTTGTGTTTAAAAAATGTCTGATAAAAAGTGTCATGGTAAAAGTAACAAAAATATTTGCATAAAAAAGATTAAAATTTAAACTTTTTTTAACAAATTCAATATCATCCATAGGAAAAAAATAAAGTCTTATATATATAGAAAATTCGCTTTGTAAAAGTGTAGCAATAAGATATAAAAAGTAATACAAATAGATTTTGTCTTTTGTAAATATGAATAAAAAGATATTATATAAAACAAGAGATAATATCCCACCAAAAAAGAGTGCCCAAATTACTTGTTTAGCTGTATCTTCTTTACTGAACTCTTTTGTTTCATGAAGTATTGGATTGAACCACAAAGAGAGTTTTTCATTTTTTACATGAAGATAGTAATTTTGTGTACTATTTGGCTCAATAGTTGTAGAAACATTAAGCTTAACACTACCATCAAATTTTCCAAGGCGATAAAATCCAGTGGTTTTTTTAGATACTATTTTTTGGTTTTTTATTTCATAAAGCTCAATTTCTTCTAAAAAGATATTTCCGAAACTAATTTTCTTTTCTATCAATTTTGATGTGGGATTATGAAGTTGAAATTTTATCCATACACCTTCAGGAGCTAAAATACAATAATCAACAACTTTTTTATTTGTTGTAATAAATTTATCATTTTTATTTAAAATAGTGTTTATGGTTTCGTGATTGCCAATATCATGGTATATTTTGGAGTTGGGGAGAAGGTCTATATTATTTGGTGTATTGACCAAAATAGTTGCTTGTAAATTTATATATAAAAAAACTAATAAAATAATAGGAATACGCATAAGACTCTTTTTTTCAAAATTCTAACATAAAAAAAGTAATGTTTTTACAATATAACGATAAATATAACGCAGAAGTGATAAAATACTTACATGAAAAAAATCAACATATTAATCATAGAAGATACAACTTTAACTGCACAAAAGATGAAAAGAACATTAGAATGGGCAGGATACCATGTAGTTGCTATTGCAAGTAGAAGTGAAAATGCTTTAGAGGCAATGTTTAAAGAGCATGTTGATATTATCATCGCAGATATCAATATCAAAGGTGAACTAAATGGTATTGAAACAGCAAAACTTATTCAAAAAAACTTCAATGTTCCAGTTATATTTTTAACATCATACCACGATGATACAACACTCTCCGATGCTGCTAGCGTCAATTTCACAGGTTATATAGTAAAACCATATTTGGATGCTCACCTTCTTAGAGAAGTAAAACTAGCTTCTCTTCGTTTTGGACTTAATAATAAAATTGAATCAATTAAACTTGATAATGAATATGTTTATGATGTGCAAAATAAAGTTTTATTGAAAAATAATAAAGAGATAACTCTAACAAAAAAAGAAGAACAATTTTTATATATACTAATACAAAATAAAAACAGTGTAATATCCAATGAATATATAGATTTAACATTATGGCATGAGAATACAACATATGATGAAAATAGAAGACAATTACTTTTTAGACTAAGAAAAAAAGTACCAGAGCTAGATATTCAAACTATAAAAGGTGTAGGTTATACTCTAAAGATAAATACCCCTGATATACAATAAATTTCAGTTATTACTTATTAGATTCCATTAATTTCTCTTGACCAATTCTATATAATATTGGATAAGGATATACCTCTTTATATATTTTGATATATACACCGTAAGATTGTCTATTTAAAGGATTATTTAAAAATATTTTTCATATACTTTGATATATTTATATATAAAAAAGTGTACTTTAAAGTGTACTTATTAAAAGGTGTACCTTTGGAAAAATATATTAGAGTAAAACTAAGTAACTCAAATTGTACTGGTATTTCACTTGCAGTTGACACTAATGATGCTGTAAAAGATATAACATCAGTTATTGAAGCAAATAAATATATTAATGGTAATTATAAACTTCAACTAAGACTTAAAATCAATGGTAAAGCAAGTAAAAAAGTATTTTATTTCAATACAAAAGACATAGGGTTTAAGAAATCAATTGACTTAGTATCTGCATCAAGAGAATCATTAAAGAAAAAACTTGCAACAAAAGGTACACTTAGAGAAAAATATACTGAAAACAATATTGAATCAAATACATTTTTAGAACAAGCAAAATTATACATAAAACAAAAGAGCATATCTCTACGAGAATCATCAATTCAAAATTATTCGACAAATCTATTAACTCATTCAAAAGAACTTCATAATAAGCCTTATAATTCAATTACTGTTTATGATGTGCAAAAGCAAGTAAATAAACTAATAGGTAAAAGACAACCGGCAACAGTAAAACTTTTAGCACTAAATTTAAAAACATTTTTAAAACCACTAAATTTAGACTGGTCTTTACTAGAAATACCTGAAGTTGATAATAAAATTGATTATACCCTTGCATTAGATGATACAAGAACTATAATAAAAGCAATGAGACATTATAGTTTAGTAAATGTAGATGGAAATGAATATTATCAATTTCCTGAAATAAGAAATATTTTTTTATTTCTACTTACTGGTCGAAGAATTTCAGAAGTATTAAATTTAAAATATTCAGATTTAAATCTATCTGCAAAAACATTTAAAATTCCTGCAGGTAGAGCAAAAGGTAAAAAAGAGTTAGTATTTGAATTAGATGATACATTATTAAATGCAATCAAAGAACAAGCAACACTAAATCATATTGAATTAAATGATATTCTTGATATTAAAATTTTTAACTATACAAAAGAAACTCCAAGATGGCATTTCCAAAGACTCTTAAATACACTTGGAAAACCAAGACTTAGATTACATGATATAAGACATATGTTAGCCACTACCCTTCTTCAAAATGAAGTAGCTGTTGCAGATGTAAGTAGAATGCTAGGTCACAGTTCAATACTTGTCACTGAACAAAGGTATGTTACTAAATCTAAAGAACAAGCTTCTAGAGCAGTTAAAGCTTTGGATAGAATTATTTAAGGATATAAATATGTACGATAACGACTATAAATACAATATGAACCTTGAAAGAACAATTCAAGATATCTATACAAAAGCATCAAAGTCAAAATATATGAACTGGTCATGCCCTAAATGTAAAATTAAAGCTGTTGTATTAAAAGATAGTTTTGATTATAAATGTACTGAATGTTTCTATCAAGAAGATAAACAATCAAAGCAGAAAAATATGAAATATAAAAAAGAAATTGATAATAGTATAGAACATATAATTTATACTAAAGAAGTATTTACCAATTTAATATCTCTATTTAAAATTGATACTGACTACACATATTTAACGAATCAGAAAAGTGATGTTGAAATAGATTTCAATAATATATTTAATAGAACTAAATCTATAAATAAAATCATTTGTACAATTAATAGAATAAATATCAATGAACTAAAAAATACAAAGTCAATTTTCATACATTTTATTCTTAAGCCTAAATTATCAATATTCTCAATAAATGAGCCTATGGAAAAGATACATGATATTGTTGGTGATAACTGTGAGATTATTTGGGAAACAACCTCAGAATACATTCAAAATTCTAAGGTTGTTATTTATTATCAGTAAATTTTTTATTATAAAATTAAATTATAATTGTCCACCCACTCCTTTAAACTTCTCAACAAATAAAGCTATTTTTTGAAATACACTTTGTTTTTTAGTTAAATATTGAGGATTTAACGGACTCATTTTAGGTAATATTGAATTTAACTCTGTTCCATTCTCACTTGCATATTCACGCTTAAGTGATGTCATAATATATCTCTTTGTTGCTTCTTCATTTAAGTTTTCTTCAACTATTAATTCATCAGCTTCTTTTTGTTGTTTAGCTTGTGCAAACTTATAAAAATTATCAATAAAATTAGCTCTATCACCTATTTCATCTAAATTAGCTTGGTTAATAAAATCTACTATTAGACTCTCTTTAGCTCGATTATCTACACTTGCACGAAGCATTCTTTTTGCTTCTTCAAGTAATGCTGTTTTATTTTTAATTTTTTTATTATGGTCATGTAGTAATTCCAAAATATAATCAAGATTTATCTCTTGAGATTTTAATAAATCAACTTCAAATACAATATCGTTCCAATCAATATTAGAACTTTCTTTTTCATTAGAAGCTTTTTGAGTTCTTATCCACTCTCGTATATCATTGTAAGTTGATTTATAGTCTTGAATTAAACGCTCTGATGGTATTTTCTCATTTTTCAGATTTTCAAATTTTTCATCATCTAAATAGTGTTTAGATTTAAACTCTTCAACTGCTTGATTATCATCTACATCTAAATCTTGTAATGCTTTTAATGCAGAAAACTCATCATAGTTTTGTAGTACACTCTCAGCTCTTAGGTACTCACCAAAAAGTTTAGCAAACTCTTTTTTATCTTTTTCTCTTTCTATTTCATCAGGATTAGGAAATTTCTGTTCTAATTCTTTAGTAATATCCAAATACCCACGTCTTGCTTCTCCCGATGTTGGATCGGTGAACCCATCCATATATTCATCATAGCTTTTCTCTAAAACAACATTTTTAGTATTGTTATCACCAAAAAGAGTAATCGCTTCAACTGTTGCATCTTCTAAGTTTCTAAAAGTTACTATATTACCAAAGGTTTTTGTAGCATCATATATTCTATTTGTTCTTGAATATGCTTGCATCAATCCATGATACCTAAGATTTTTATCTACAAATAATGTATTTAATGTAGGTGCATCAAAACCTGTTAAAAACATTCCTACAACAATTAGTAAGTCAACCTTTTCTTCTTTTTTAAGTGCAATTCCATTGTTATCTTTACCCTTTACTCTTTTAGCAAGGTCTTTATAGTAATTTTGAAACTCTTTACTTTCAACTCCATAAGTTGTTCCAAACATTATATTATAGTCATGAATAGCCATACTTAAAAATTCTTTTGCACTTGCATCCATTGCAGATGGTTCAAAGTTCTCATCTTCAATTTCTCCAATAGCATTTTGCTCTTCATTTGCAGAATATGAAAATATAGTAGCGATTTTTAAAGGTCTTTCACTTTTCTTTTGTAAGTTTTTAAAAGCTTCATAATATAACATTGCAGCTGCTTTACTACTTACTGCAAACATAGCATTAAAACCATTTGCACCTACTTGTAGTCGATGTGTTTTTGAGTTAAAATTATTTAAAATATACTGAGTTATTTCATTTATTCTTACAGGATGTAAAAATGATTGCTTAGTTTCAAAACTATTTAGTTTTTGTTCATCTTGTTCATTTTCAAGAGTTTTAAACTGTGGTCTTACATCATTATAATCTACTTTAAACTTTAAAACTTTTTCATCTCGTATAGCATCAGTAATTACATAAGAATGTAATTCTCTTCCAAATACACTTGCAGTGCTTTCACTTCCTAAAGCATTTTTCCCTGCAATAATAGGTGTTCCTGTAAATCCAAATTGATAAAACTTTTTAAATTTCTTCTTTAAGTTCTTTTGAGCTTCCCCAAATTGACTTCTATGGGCTTCATCAAAGATAAACACAACTTGTTTATTATAAATCTCCAAATCACTTTCACTCTTTATAAGATTGTTAAGTTTTTGAATGGTTGTTACAATTATTTTATTATCTTCTTTATCTATATTTCTTTTTAATCCTGCTGTATTCTCACTTCCGTTTACACTATCAGGTGAAAACCTTTGGTACTCTTTCATTGTTTGATAATCAAGATCTTTTCTATCTACTACAAAAAATACTTTCTCTATAAAGTCAAGCTGTGTTGCTAATCTTGCAGATTTAAAGCTTGTAAGAGTTTTTCCACTCCCTGTAGTATGCCAGATATAACCAAACCCCTCTAAAGAACTCCATTTTTTAGCTTCATAAGCACCTTTAATTTTCCATATTATTCTCTCACTTGCTGCAATTTGATAAGGTCTCATTATAAGTAGTGTATCACTTACATCAAATACACAATAATTGATAAGCATATCAAGTAAAGTCTTTTTTTGTAAAAAAGTTGCAGTAAAATCTTTTAAATCTTTAATGAGTTTATTGTCTTTTTTTGCCCAATTCATAGTAAAATCAAAACTATTTTTATCTCTTTTAGTCGTATTTGCAAAATACCTACTATCTGTACCATTTGAAATAACAAAAATTTGTAAATATTTAAAAAGTGAATTATCACTATTAAAACTCTCTTTTGAGTATCTATGTACTTGATTGAAAGCTTCTCTTATGGCAACTCCTCTTTTTTTAAGTTCTATTTGAACTAAAGGCAAACCATTTACTAAAATAGTTACATCATATCTATTTGCTTGAGTTCCTTTTTGAGCAAATTGTTTTATTACTTGGACTTTATTTCTTGCTATGCTTGACTTATCTAGTAAATATATATTTTTAATACGCCCATCATCAAATACAAAATCATAAATATAATCATCATGTATTTTACGAGTTTTATCTATACTATTATCACTTGGGTTATCTAAATATTCCTCTACAAAACGATTCCATTCATTATTAGAGAATTCCATTTTATTAAGTTCTTGTAGCTGTTCTCTTACGTTTACTAACATTTTATCAGGACTATTTAGTTCAGGTAAGAAAGCATAACCTTGGTTCGATAAATCACTTATTAATTCATTTTCTAAGTCAGCTTCATTTTGATAAGAGCTACCCTCTTGATCTATTTTAGTATATTTATCTAAAACGATAAAGTTGTTTGATTCTGCTATTATTTTATGCTGTGTCATTTGATTCACTTTGATCTAAAAATTTATATTCAGTTTTTAAAAATTCAATTAATTCAATCAACTTCTCTTTATCGTTCTCTTGAACTTCACTAATCTCTTCACCAGCATGTGCAGAATGACTAGAAAGATTTAAAATACGGTTAGCAAAAGGGTCATTTTCAGGTAGTAATTTTTCCCATTTAGGATACCCTAAAAAAGTAGCAGTTTTTTCTAAAATATTTCTCATAAAGCTAATATGATACTTTTTTATTTGATTATCACTAATAGCTTTCTTGATCTCTGAAAGAAGTTCCAGATGATATGAAAAAGGAGTTTTCCTACCAAGTATGGTTAAACTAAATTTACCATCGCTGTGTTTATTAAAACGGTACTTTATAGATTTATCTTCTTTATAAATCCACTTTTCTATTCCTTCATTAGTTTCACCTTCGACATAATGTTCGTTACGTATACCATTATTAAGTTCATTTGATATTACATTATAAAATAATGGATTGTGCGTTGTTATTATAAATTTAAGATTTGACCTACTGTTTTTAACCAATTTTGAAATATTAACTGCTAACTCTATGAGATGATTGTCATCTAATGAACTTACTGGATCATCTATGAATACATATTCTAACTGATTAAATATATCTGTTGAACGATTAGTTATATCCGTTTCATTTAATGTCTCAATTACCTCTTCTAGTAAACTATAATATACACACCATATAAAATTACTTTCTTCTGCTTTAGAAACTTTAATATTTGGCAAACCTTGGTCATCACCACTTGTTATTGAAAATGTTACCTCTGAATATGCCTTAATAACAATATCTTCTCCATTTTTATCTTGAGCAGTATACTCTTCATTAAAAAAAGGTGTTATAGAATCGCTGGTAAAATGCTGAAAATTGGTTACGATATTATTATCTAACCCTTGGTCTTTCAAAAATTTCAATGCCAATTTTGTAAAATTGTTAGGGCGTATTATCAGCTTTCGATTGGTATCTGCATCTAAATCATTGTCCCAATAAAAAAGGTCTTCGGTAAAAGCATTGTAATACATTACTTTCATACCTGATTCTTCTTGTTCAGCCTCTGTATCTTTTGGATCAACTAATAATCTAAATTTACGTGATAAACGTGTTTTACCAGTACCATTAAAAGCATAGATTAGTTGTACTTTTTTTTGAGAGTCTTTAAGGTCTTGAGCAATTTCTTCTAGTATCTTTCCCATTTTATACCTTTATATCTTTTTTAGGGAAAAGTGAACTACCATAATGGCTATATTGTTTATTCCTTATATCCAATTCTTTTTTTAGTTCTTTACTTAATTTATCAGTCAGTTCCATGAATTTATCTAAAATCTCAACAATTTTAATTTGAATATCTATATCTGGAATAGGAATTGACTTATTTGAGAAATTTCTAATCCATTGTCGTTTATGGTCACCTTCAGTCAAATCACTTGGTAGGGTATTTAACCAATAGTAAACATATTTTAATGAAACTTTTGATGCATTTTTTGATGTAATCATTTTCATCGCTGACGATTTAGCCTTAAAGTCAAAATCAACCCATTTATTTGCTGTTGTAAAATCATCAAAAATAATTACAGGATTTTCTGACGCTTTATATATTCCATCTATTTCATCTGTATAGCCAAGAATAAAAGTTTTACCAGCTGTTAAAACAGGGGTTTTAAACTTGTCATTATAATTTGTTGATGTAACAAGATATTTAGTCGGCTGTTCATATTCTGCTATATCTCCTAATTTTTCCCATATAACTTCCTCATCTTGAAGTAGTTTTTCTATTAATGCAGTATTATTATCAATATTTCCTATTTTTAAAGTTATCTTATTTATTTCATTTCTTAACCTATCTATATTTAAAACTGTTTCTTGAATTTCAAGATTTAATTTAGCTATGTCTATTTTTTTATTTGTATCTTTTGCTTTTACATATGAACTAACAGATAGATTATAATCTTTCTCAGATATTAATTGCATGTCAACATTTGTAGTTAAATATTCAATTTCTTCTTTAGATTCAAACATTCCAAGTATCTGTTGAATATGACCTAGACTATTGAGGTTTTCATTATCTGTTAATATATTGTTGTTGATTTCTTTTTTAAAAAGACCACTTGCATCTATAAACTGTGTCTTTGTGTCTTTTTTATTTTTTGCCAATACTAAAATATTTACAGCTATGGGTGTTCCAAAAAATAGATTGGGTGCAAGGGATATAATACTCTCAATATAGTTTCCATCTATAAGATATTTTCTTATTTTTTGCTCTGTTCCAGCTCTATGAAAAATACCAGGGAAGCAAACAATTGCAGCTTTTCCCTTAGGAGATAAATAGTTAAGACAATGTAATACAAAAGCAAAATCAGCTTTAGACTTAGGTGCTAAAACACCAGCTGGTGCATATCTATCGTCATTGATTAATGTTGGGTCATCACTTCCAATCCATTTAACAGAATATGGAGGATTAGACACGATAGCATCAAAAGGCTTATCATCCATAAAATATGGATTTGTTAATGTATTTCCAAGAGCTATATTAAACTTATCATAGTTTATGTTATGTAAAAACATATTCATACGTGCAAGGTTATAAGTAGTGTGATTTATCTCTTGTCCAAAAAAACCATCTTCTACAATATGATTCTTAAACTGTTTTTTTGCCTGAAGTAATAATGAACCAGAACCTGCAGCAGGATCATAAATCTTATTTATTGTATCTTGACTATGCATTGCAAGTTTTGATAAAAGTTTTGACACACTCTGAGGTGTAAAAAATTCCCCACCAGACTTACCTGCATTAGCTGCATAATTTGAGATAAGGAATTCATAAGCATCTCCAAATAAATCTATCTCTCTATCATCATAATCTTCATGTTTTAATCTATTCACACCTTTTAGAACTGAACAAAGTCTACTATTTTTTTCAGCTACTGTATTCCCCAGTCTATTACTTGTTGTATCAAAATCAGTAAATAACCCTTTTATATCGTCTTCAGAGTCATATCCATTAGCAGAATTTTCTAGGCTCATAAATATATCTTTTAAATCAGTATTTAAGTCAGAATTTTTATCACAATTATTTACAATATTTACAAAAAGTTGACTAGGATAAATAAAGTAACCTTTTGTTTTAATAGCATCATCCTTAATTTCTGGTGTAATTACATCATCAGGAAGGTTTGCATAATCAATACTCTCATCACCACCCTCAATATAGCTTGTAAAGTTTTCACTAATAAATCTATAAAATAAGGTACCCAATACATATTGTTTAAAGTCCCATCCATCAACAGAGCCTCTTACATCATTTGCTATCTGCCATATTTGGCGCTGTAATACTGCTCGTTGTTGTGTACTTGTCATTGTTATAATTCCTTATTATTTTTAAGTATGTTATTTTACTAGATATTGTCTAATATCCTGATGTTATCTAAAAATATTTTTTGGTTTCATAAATTCACTCCTCTAAAACTCACCTCTATTTATGTTACACTTACTAATCTTCTACTATAGTAAATATAAACCTTCATCATTTTTTAGTGTTTTCTTTTTAGTGAAAATTGATAATAGCTCTTTTACTACTAAAATCATAGTTTACTCTTTCTACTAGTTTTATTATCTTTTATTTCTAAAACTTGTTTAACACTGTTTTCAATATCTAATAATGTATCATCACAATTTAAATAATCAGATAATCTTGTTAATAGACTATCCATGCGTTTGTGTTCATCCTGCATATTGTTTAGTACCTCTAACTTTTCAGTTAATAATTTATTTTTTGCTTTATATAATAATAATTCATTTCTCAAAGTTTGAACATCAGCATTTAAAAGTTGATTTAGACCTAAAAAGCTTTGTGATTGTTTTTCCTTTAAATCTAACTCTTTATATTTTTCAACTAAATCATTATAGTTTCGTTGTAATTTATGATAAGTTTCTTTGGTAACATAATTTTTTTCAATATCAGATTGTTTTTGTTTTATACTTTCATTTTCTTTTTCTAGTTTTTTATTAATTCTTAATAAGTCTCTAGGGTGGTTTAGTCCATTAACTTCATCTTTAAAGTCGTTATATTGTCTTATTTGTTCATTATAAAAATCAAAATATTTTCGAATAATATTTTCATCGAGTGTTTTTATACCAAATTTCTTTTTAGTTGCTTCCTCAATAATTTCATCAGTTGGATAAACTTTAGTACCTTTTTTTTGTAGCAACGGTTTTTCATTATCAATCTCCGTTAGCTCATTTTCTAAATTGTCTTTTTTTAATTTTAAATCTTTTATAATATTTCTTTTTTCTCGAATAATGTTATCAATCTCATCAAGTTCTTCTTTTAACTGCTTTTTATCTTCAACCTCATTTTTTAAAATCTTTTTTCTTGATTGTAAAGTTTTAATTTTTTTTTGAAGTTGTGTCAGTTCTTTTTGATGCATCTGTCGAACAGACATATGTTTTGTTAGAGATTTTCTATCACCCCGCTCTAAACCTATTTCTTTGAAAACATCTGCTACTACATCTTGAAATTCGTTTAATCGCTTTGACAACTTTATATTATAAAAGCCACTCTCACCTGAACTTGTATGATTAGAAAAAGAAAAATGAAGATGTGGTGTTTTCTCATCATAGTGAATCACGTATGAAAATAGTTCTAATTTGTTCCCTAAAATATCATTTATCTTTTCCTGAATTTTAGGTATAGATTCATTGAAACATTTTTCTAGTTCTTTTTTTGAAACTTGTCCTTTTTTTAACCAACTATTAACTATCGGACTCAAAGTTATTACTCCAATTAACAGATCACTTTGTTTACCTTTTTGCAAGTTTCTTCCATGCTTTTGTTTATACAACTGGTTATATTCAGAATATGATTTTTTAATACAACCTTTAACCTCATGTGGATTAAAGTTAAAATATAAATTATCCCATTTATTGTGAAACATATCATCACGAAGATAGTTTGGTTTGCTTAATCGAAAATCATGATTAACATTTCCTATTGCAGATGAAGAAGTTTGAAATCTGATTTGAACTTTTTTCTTTTGCAAACAAATCCTTCTTTTGGGGTTTTTTAAGGGGGGCGACGTACCCCTTGAACTTAATAATCTTTCACTTTAGTGAGAGGTTAGTAAGTTTATTTCTCTGATAATTGAGTCAAGAGATAATCTCTATTAGCATAAAGGTAATCCCACACATTAAATGCTTGTTCTTTATTCAAATCTTTTTTTATTGTAGTATTGTGTAGATATCCATTCTCTTTTAATTGAAGAACTGTTCCTTCTATAAAACTTAAGCTCATGGGATTGGGATAAGGTACTTTAAATTTAAATTTTCCAGAGTGTAGTTTAATAAATTCATTTTTAAAATCAAAAAATTCTTTTCTATTATTCTCTTCTTTTAACTCTTTCTCTTTATTATTCTCTATTTCTATCTGTCTATCTACATCTAACTCTATCTCTAGCTCTTCATCTATATCTGTGTTACTATTTATTTCATACTTGTTACATTGTAACGCCCTCTTTTCATCTCTATGTTTTCTTACTCGTTGTGCACTGTCAGTTTCACTACCTATTAAATATTCAACTTCATTCAATCTATAATTATGTTCATCTATTTGTGTCATTAAATTATTTGCAATAAGAAAAGCAATCACAACTTTTACGTTTTCAATATCTTCATCAAGAATTAAAGCTATTTCATCTGCAAATGTATTTTCAACCTCTTCATATTCTATGATGGCTTCACTATTGATACTCAATAACATCATTTTTAGATATATGATTACATAAGTATCTCCACCTGCAATTTTTCTCATCTTCTTAATACGTGCTGTTTGAAAAAAATCTTTCATTAGTTTTAACCAGTAATATCTTTTTGAATTTCCCATCAATTAGTCCTCTATTAAACTTTCTAAATCATTAATATCAATACGAATTGCTTTTCCAATTCTTTTTACTTTTAAAACTTTTGCTTCAATTTTTTTTCGTAAAAATATTTCTGATACATTAAGATGTTCAGCAGATTGAGATACAGTTAATAATTTTGATTTAAAATAATCTTTAGGTAAAGAATTAAAAATTATTTTTTTATTAATCAACTCCAAAATTCTATTTTGTTTTGTCAATAGTTCTTGTAATATTTGTTCATCAACTATGAATTTCATACTTATCCTTTCATATATATATCTATATTATTTGATAAGTAATCATATCATATGTAGAAAATTCAAGTTTTTTTAATTTTCTTTTAAAAAGTCTTATTTTTAGGGGTTTATAGTTTTTACAAGGTTTATTTTTAAGTTTATTTTGAAGAGAATCTTATATAACTTTATAATGAATTCAGAGTAAAAAAAATTTATTTTTTATTTTTTGAGAATTTATTATAAAAAATTTATTTTATTACTAAAAGTAACATTTTTATTAAGACAAAGAAAATTATCTTTGTCTTTTTAAGAGTAAATTTAGTGTATTATCTCAAACCTCTATCTTTTACCCAATCTTCATCTTCCAATCCTCTATCATCAATCCAATCTGAACAATTAATATACTTAAACATTTTATTTCCTTTATTTTTAACTAATTGAGTTAATAAACTCAGCCTTTGAAATACCAATATCTTTTAGTATTCCACCTAGTAATCCAATCTTTACCATTTTCTTTTTATATACAGGAATGGTTAAAGTTTTTTTCTCATCATGAACAAATATTCTATGATTACCTCTATTTTGCCTATCAAATCTATAACCTATAGATTTGACAAACTTTATTAACTCTCTACCTGTTATATTAGATAAAGAAGCCATTATTTACCTTTTGAACCTTTAGTATTATTAGGGTTCATTTGAGCACCTCTATTACCATGCACTTTTGCATTAGCACTGTTTGTACCACTAGTACCTTTGTTTGAATTAGCCTGATTAGCTTTATGATTATTGTTAGACATAATCTTTCCTTTTAGTTTTTTGTGATTTAAAATCACTATGAGAAGATTACAAGAATATGATATTTTTATTTAGGGTGTTAACTCGTACATTTTTTATTTTTTATAAAAATATATTTTAAAAGGTAAAGACTGACTGTTTTGAAAAGACATATTTATATATTTCTTTAAATACTTATTATACTGTTTTAAAGCCTTTTTATCTTTTTCAATATATGCAATATATGCACCTAAAATAAGAACTTCGATTGAGTCTTCATCTTTCTTTTTAGCTTCAATATATCGTTTAAAAAACTCATTTGATATAACTAAAGCTTTATCAAATTGTTTAGATTTAATGTAAAAATATAATTTGTATTTTAATAATTCTATATACTTCTCTTCAATATTTTTTATTAACTTACTATAATTCTCAATATAAGTAGTTGCCTCATCCCGTTTTGTTAAATTTTGTTCAAAACCCAACCAAGTATAAAACTTTAGATAATATGATACTACTATAATCTCATCAGTGTCTGTTTTTGATAAGATTTCCATTCGCTTAACACACATTTCAGCAAGTTCATAATTAACAAAAAACTCTCTATCACAAATATTGATTAAACATTGAATATCTTGAACATTATTTATAAACTGTTTTTTTTCTTCAGAAGACAATAAAAAATACTTTTTAATATCATATTCAATTTGATCAAATTTTTCATAAAAAAACTCATAATGCTCTTTCAACTGCTTAGAAACTAATTCAGCTCTTTTATCTTTATTTTGCAAAAATACATTAAGTTTTATCTGATAAATATCTTCTAAGTATGTTTTTGAAAAGTTCTGATTTGATAATTCAATACCTATATCATTAGAAATTGTTGTAACTATTTCTAAAAAGTTGTTATTTAATACATCTAAGTACTCATAGTTGGTTTTAAATATATCTACTTCGTCATACTTATATACTCTATGTAAATATCTTTGAAGGTTTTCATTATATAACTGAAAATATAAATAAATCAATTGCAAAAGTTTATTTTCTTCAATATCAGATGAGTCTTCAAATGCAAAATACTCTAATAAGTTTTCATATATTGATTGAGAACCTCTAGCAATAATAAAAATACTAATAAGCTTTTCTTTAGTAGGTACTTCCCATCTTTCCGAAATAAATCTAACAAACTCTTTTTTTTCATCTTTTGAGATAGATTCATTACTAAAAACTTTATCAACTAACGAATTGTATGGAATTTCATGTTTTATTTCATCAATTGATAACTTTTTTGTCTCAACTACAAAGGTATAAGCTTTTTGGAATTGAATATTTAAAGTATCATTTACATTTGGCTTAAAGTATCCGACATATCTTATTGGAATACTGCAATACTTTTCAATAGATTTTCTATCAGGTATACTTTTTTTAAACCACTGCTTAATAGTATTTTTTGATTCAAATGCTTTACTTTCACTTTGATTATTATTATCTAATTCATCACATAAACTATCTAAGTTCTTACCATATAAATCTACCCACCAATTCATTATATACTCCATTGGTAATTTAATATTAGGATAATCAGTTATATCAGGTAAATACCAAAATCGACCACCTGACAAACCTTTATCAATTCTCGAATTATAATCATAATCCAAAGAAGATAACCTTTTTGCTAAATATGGGATTACAAGTCTTTTTAATATCACCCAGTTCATCTTTTTTTGAGTAGCACCAAATTTAATTAAATTAAGTTTTTGATATATTGGTATATACAAATTAATTAAATCAATAAAAATATCTACTAGTTGATTGTTCTTTGTATCAAGACTTAATTTTTCTAATATAAGCTCAATGTGTTCTCTATATTTTTCAGCACTCAGTTCTTTATTAAAAAACCTTCTTTTCTCTAATGTTCGTTTTAGTTTTACATCATTCATATCAAAATCAAGTATTTGCATGATTTTAATTAATAATTCTTCAATATTTAACAAATTAATTCTCCAAAACGTACAATAAGTGTACTTTTATTTTCTAAATATTTAACAAACTACCTATTTAATAGATTATATTAACTTTTCTTGACCAATTCTATATAGTGCAAAATCATACTTGATAGGGTCTTCTTTATCAAACTCTTTGAGCTTTGATGTTAGTAAATATGAAGCATATAAGTCACAGGTTTTTCGCTCTATTAGCCCTATTTTATTTGATACATTAAAGGTGTGCGTATCTAGTGGCATAAGTAAATCTTTACTTGATACACCTTGCCATAATCCCATATCCAAGTTATCTTTTCTAACCATCCATCTTAAGTACATAAACCATCTTTTATATGCGGCATTTCCTATTTGTTTTATGTTGTTTTGTTTATCTCTTTTAAAATTTGAACCAAGTAAAAATTTGTAGCCTTGTGAAGTATATGGATTGATTTCATTTATTTTGCATATTATGTTATCTATACCTTCACATATATCATTATTTATTTTGTACTTTTCTATAAATAGTTCATTTAAACTTGTTTGTTTTTTTAGTCTTGATAATGCTATAAAAAACTCTTGGATATCTTTACTGCTTTGAAACCTATAATAAAATCCATCAATGGTTTTTCTAATAATATTTTCATCTTTATCTAAAAGTGAGAAGTCTAAACTATCTAAAAATTTTATTATTAAAGAGGCTTTACCATAGGCAAATAGTGCGCAAATAAGTGAGATATATTCATCATTGTGTCTTTTTGCTATAAATAAGGGATCAGGACGTTCTAGTGTTAATTCACACTCATTATTTCTACAAAGAACTTCATTGTCTAGTAAGTTTTTAAGTTTGATATCTTTTTTGTTCATATAACTCTTTGAAGTAAAATCTTTTTCGTTATAATAGCATCTTAGAAAAAAAGATAGGTTAAAAATGGCAAATATATTAATAACAGGTTGTTCTTCAGGTATTGGATTAGAAACTGCAAAACTTCTCAAAGATAAAGGTTACAAGGTCTATGCAACTGCACGAAAAAAAGAAGATGTGCTTATGTTGCAAGAGTTGGATTTTATCTCTTATAAACTAGATGTAACAAATAGTGTTGAGATAACAGAAGTTTTGGAAAGAATATTAAAGCTTGACAAAGCTTTAGATGCTGTTTTTAATAATGCAGGTTTTGGACAACCTGGAGCTGTAGAAGATTTATCAACGGAAGTTTTAAAAGAGCAGTTTGAAACTAACTTTTTTGGTACCCATGAACTTACATTTCAAGCTATGAAAATCTTTAGAAATCAAGGCTATGGAAAAATAATCCAACACAGTTCTGTACTTGGACTTATCTCTTTAAAATTTAGAGGCGCATACAATGCAAGCAAATATGCCATAGAGGGATTAACAGATACATTTAGGCAAGAGTTACTAAATCACAATGGCATTTTTATCTCTACAATAAATACAGGACCAGTTACTAGTAAATTTAGAGAAAATGCACTTAAGATGTTCAATAAAAATATCAATGCAAAAGATAGCTATTTTAGAAATACATATGAACAAGAATTAAAAAGTAGATTAGAAAGTAAAGAAGATACAACACCTTTTAATCTACCTGCAAGTAGTGTTGCAAAAGTTGTTTTAAAAATCATGAAAGCCAAAAAACCAAAACCTAGATATTATGTGACTATTGCCACTTATCTTTTAGGTTTTGCAAAAAGAGTACTAAGTACTAATTTACTTGATAAGTTATTAAATAAGATTTAAAACAGTGTGTGCTCAACAAGTATCTTGACTCCTATACCTATGAGCACTACTCCTCCAAGTTTTTCAGCTTTATCTTCTAAAAAGCTTCCACCTTTTGAGCCAATGAATACACCTACAAAACTAAATAAAAAGGTAACAAGTCCAATAATTATCATAGAAATGTAAGGATTGAAATCTAATAAATTCAAAGTAAATCCAGCAGCCATAGCATCAATACTTGTGGCAATTGCTAAGATTAGTAAAACCTTATTTGTAATAATACTTATTTCATCTTCTGTATTTTCACCAAAACTCTCATAAAGCATTTTTCCACCAATTAAGCTTAAAAGTAAAAAGGCAACCCAATGGTCAATTGACTCTATTAAACTACCTACTCCTAAACTAGCCATATGACCAATAAAAGGCATCAAAGCTTGAAAAATACCAAAAAACAATGCAGCTTTTAATGCTAACATTTTATCAAACTCTTTTCTTTTTACTCCAAGTCCTATAGAAACAGCAAAGGCATCCATAGCTAAAGCAAATGATAACAGTAAAACTTCAAACACTAAACTAACCTTTTTGTATCTCTTTTGTATTTATTTTACTTTGTAAGAAATCACTTATTTGCATCAAACAAAAAGTAACAATAAATATCATCAAACCAGGGAAGAAACTCACCCACCAAGCAATATCAAGTACTGCTTTTCCATCACTTAAAAGACTTCCCCATGACATCTCAGGAGAATTAACACCAAGACCTAAAAAGGACAATCCAGACTCAGCTAAAATAGCCCCACCTACTCCAAATGTAAAAGAAATAAGAAAAATAGGTGCTAAAAGCGGAGTGAAATATTTAAATATGATTTTTAGGCTACTTACATTGGCAAGTTTTAAAACCTTGATATATGGTTTTGTTCCTATTGAAAAACTTTCACTTCTAATCATTCTTGCCATTCCCATCCAACCCGTTATAGAAATAACTATAATCAATATAATTGAAGAAGCTTGAATATAAGAGACCAAGGCAAGCAGTAAAAAGAAAGTTGGAAAAGTCAAAAACAAATCAATAATTATGGTAATAGTTTTATCAATATTACCCTTTAAATACCCAGCATTTATTCCTATAAAAAGACCTACAAGTGAAGATATACCAGCACTTGCAAAGCCGATTATTAAAGAAGTTTGTCCACCATCTAAAATTCTAGCAAAAATATCTCTTCCTAGTCTATCTGTTCCCATTATATGTTCTAAACTAGGAGCTTGTAATATTTTACTTGGATTTAATTCATAAGGGGAAACACTATAAAGTAGTGGCATAAAAAAAATAATAGCTACAAAAAAAGCTAATATATAAAATGCCACTTTTCCCATGATTTATGCTAACCTAAAATATGTAAGTGTAGTTTTACCAAATTTTTTAGACTTATATTTTTCAAATCTTCCTAATATATCTGGAACATCTACTGTTGAAACATGTTCAAAACATATCATCATGATGTTATCATTTTCTATATCTTTAACTAGTTCAAATGATTTTTCATAAATCTCTTCCATTCCATCTCTATAATCAAATGGAGGATCAATATAAACAATCAACTCTTCACTAGAGTTTTTCAATGAGTTTAATAAAAGTGGTAGCTGTTCAAAAGTATCTCCCAACATTGTTTGACACTTATTTATATCTATTGATTTACAATTATTTACCAAGATATTATATGAGCTTTTATTTAATTCTATAAAATATGATTTTTTAACATCCCTAGAAACTGCCTCTAAACCAATACTTCCACTTCCTGCAAAAGCTTCAATGAATACTTTATCAATAATATCAAATTGAAGAACATTAAAGAATGACTCTTTAACTCTTGCCTTTGAACTTCTTGTAACATCTAAAGATGGAAGTTCTATCTTTTTGCCTTTATATTTTCCTGCGATAATTTGTGTTGTTAATATGTTTTTTTTCATTATACTTCTTAGTTTTTTTGTAATTATAGTCAAAAGTTGTTGAGGGTTCTATTTTGAAAAATAGTATTTTATATAATAACTTTATAAATTATTAATAATGCTTAATTTTAGTTTAAATTATATAAATTTAATACTTAAGCAACTTATTTAATATGAATAAATTACTTAAAATCATGTAAAATATTACTATATTTTAAGGAGCTATTATGTATATCGATACAGATAACAAAAAAACCACTCTTATTTCACCAAACTCAAGCGATATTTATCAGCAAGAAAGAAGTAAACACAATGCTTCAACTAGTAAAAAAGGCTCAGATAGTTTTGAAAACTCTTTGCATGAAGCACAAAGTAAATATCTCAAAAATGACACAAAAAGTGATAATGAAGAAATTACAGATATAAATAAACTTCTAAGTGATATAAAATCAGTCATAAAAAAAAGTTTAACAAAAGAGGAAATAGAAGTATTTAAAGAGATGCTTGAAATAACACAAGAAAAGTTAAGGGATAATAATCCTAATATAAAAGAACTAGAAAATTTAGTTGAAGAACTAGAAAAAAAAGTATCTAAGTTTAAAAAAGATTTAGTAGGAATGTCTGTATTTGAACATGAAGATGTAAAAAAAGAAGAGATGAATTCCACTTTAGATACAAAAATAATTAATGATAAAAGTGATACTAGAACAGAAGAAGAAATAAAAGAAGATATAAAAAAATTATTTGAAGATATTAAATCTGTTATGAGAACAGGAATGACAACAGATGAGATAAAAGCATTAGAAGAACTCATAGCAAAAATTAAAGAAGAAATAAAAAAAGAGAATTATAATAAAAAAGATGTTCAAAAGATGATGGATAGATTAGAAAAAGAAATAGCTTTTTATAAGAAAAAAATCACAGGAGAAGAGATTATTGATGCTGAGTCTATTGATAATAAAGATAGTACTAATAGTTCTATTGGAAATATGACACAAAGACTCGATATGGCTGAAGAAGCTGTTACCGAACTAAAAAGAGGAGCTAAAAAAAATCTTCCAGATCAAATGGAAAACCAATCAGAACTTTTTCAAATAATTATGAAATTCAAAAGCGAATGATTCTTGCATCTTATATTTTGTTATAATCAAATAAACGCAAAAATTGGATGAAAAATGAATATACCAAAACTTATATATGGAACTGCATGGAAAAAAGATCAAACTGAAAGATTAGTAGAACTTGCTGTAAAAAGTGGCTTTAGAGCTATTGATACAGCTTGTCAACCAAGACACTACCATGAAAAGGGTGTGGGTGATGCCCTACAGAGTCTTTACAAGCAAGGTTTTAAAAGAGAAGAGATATTTTTAGAAACAAAATTTACTCCAAAAGATGGACAAGATATAAATAATATCCCTTATAATCCCGATGATGCTTTAGAAAAGCAAGTATCAGACTCTTTTGAAGTGAGTTTAAAAAACCTTCAAACTTCATATTTAGACTCTTTTGTTTTACACTCTCCTATTTTCCCTTTTAATCATATGATGAAAGTGTGGAAAGTCATGGAAAGCTTTTATGAAAAAGGAAAAACAAAAAATATAGGAATAAGTAACTGCTATGATATAAGAGTTTTAAAAGCTTTATATAAAGAAGCCACAATAAAACCTACAATATTACAAAATAGATTTTATAAAGATAGTAATTATGATAAAGAGATTAGAGGGTTTTGTAAAGAAAACAGTATTACATATCTAGGTTTTTGGACACTAAGTGCCAATCCACATCTATTGGGCTCAGAAATAATAATAAATCTAGCAAGAAAATACAAAAGAACTCAAGCACAGATTTTTTATAGATTTCTTACGCAAATAGGAATCACTCCTTTAAATGGAACAACATCAAAAGAGCATATGATAGAGGATTTGGATATTTTTTCTTTTGAATTAGAAGATGATGAAATAGAGAGTATAAATATACTTTTAGACTAAATACACTTTCATTTAAGTTCTATTAATATTTTGTTAAATTAATATGCTACTATTTTAAAAAAATTAAAGGACTTTTATGAATAAAACACTTGCAACCTCTCTAACAACTACCCTATTTTTAGTCATAGCAATAAGTGGGATTATGATGTTTTTTCACTTTTATAATGGGCAAGTTAAAGAGTTACACGAGATTTTGGGACTTGTTTTTGTAGGTGCTGTAATTTTTCATGTATTTTATAACTTTAAAAGTATGAAAAACTATTTTACTAAAAGAGTTTTTATTAGTACTTTACTTTTAGCAGTTATTGTTAGTAGTGGTTTTATTATACAAAGTTCTACAAAAGGTCAAAGTCCTAAAGGAAAAATTATCCAATCAGTACTAAAAGCACCACTTAATCAATCATTTGCTCTTTTAAATATAACAAATGGTAAAGAAAAGTTGGAAAAAGAGAATTTAAAATATATAGAGACTTCATCAATAGAGGAGTTGGCTAAGCTTAATAAAACTAGCCCATTTGAGATTATTTCAATTTTAACAAGATAGAGAAACTCTATCTTGCGTAAGATTCAGCTCTTATCTCTCTGATTACATTTACTTTTATTTCACCTGGGTATTGAACTTTTTGTTCAATCTCTTCTGCAATTTCAGTTGCTAGTAAAATAGCTTCATCATCATTTACAAGTTCAGCTTTAACTATTACTCTTACTTCTCTTCCTGCATTAATAGCAAAGGCATTTATAACACCTCGTTTAGAAGTAGAGATATTTTCAACCTCTTCTACTCTTTTTAAGAAGCTTTCTAAGACTTCTCTTCTAGCCCCTGGTCTTGCAGCACTTAGTGCATCAGCTGCACAAACAGCAGCACTCTCTACATTTATAGGCTCTTCATGTCCGTGGTGGGCATAAATAGAGTTGATAACCGTTGCTGGCTCATCATATCTTCTACACATCTCTGCACCTAAATCCACATGAGATCCTGGTAAATCATGAGTCAATGCTTTTCCAATATCATGTAAAAGTCCAGCACGTCTAGCTAAAATAGCATCTCCACCCATTTGAGAAGCTAATAATCCAGCTAAATGTGATACTTCAAGGGTATGTTTAAGTGCATTTTGTCCATATGAAGCTCTATATCTTAATCTTCCCACAAGTTTTATAAGCTCTGGATGCATAGATTTAATACCTAAATCCATAATTACATCTTCACCCTCTTTTAAGATATTTTTATCAAACTCTGTTTTAACTTTGTTGTATATCTCTTCAATACGAGCAGGTTGGATTCTTCCATCTTCGAGTAAGTCAGCTATAGTTTTTGTAGCAATTGCACGTCTATAAAGGTTAAAAGAAGAGATAGTAATAGTATTTGGAGTATCATCAATAATAATATCTACACCTAAAAGCATCTCTAGGGCTTTTATATTTCTTCCCTCTTTACCAATAATTTTCCCTTTTGTCTCTTCATCATTTATAGGAATATTATTTATAAGTCTTTCAGCTGCAAACTCACCTGCATAACGAGTAACTGCATGGGAAAGCATATTGTTTACTTCTTTTTTAGCATTATCTTCTGCAAGTTTATATTTTTTTCTAAAAATAGAAGCTATTTTTGCCCTTGAGTCTTCTTCAACTTTTTCAAGCATCAACTCTCTTGCTTCATCAAGTGTTAATCCAGATGCATTTTCTAAAACTTTTAAAGCTTTTACTATTTTTTCTTCATAAGTTTTACTTTGCTTTTGTAATCCCTCTTTTAGTGAGGCTATTTTTTGATTGTTTTCAACTATTTCTTGCTTCTCTTTTTTTATTGCAGCAAGTTCTGATTCTAAATGATGATTTAAATCTTTCTCTTTTTTCTCAATCTTAGAAAACATCTCATCATATTCTCTTTTGGCGTGTTTAAACTCCCTCTCATAGTCTCTTTTTGCCTTGATTTGAGCATCTTTTAAAACTACTTCTGCCTCATGCTCAATAACTTTTGCCTTTGCTTTTGCTTGCTCTATATAAATCTCTATTTTCTCTTTATTTAACTTTTTCATTACGAAAAGTGTAATTGCTGTAGTAAGAATAGCAACCACAAACCCTTCTATTAGTAACATATCCATATTATGACCTTTTAGCTTTTAGCTAGAAATTATTATATCGGCTTTAATATCGTATTTGTCACTTAAAATTTCTGTAGTTTTGCAAAGTTTTCTTTGAGTAAAAAGTATTGTTGGCTTGTAATTTAGATTATAAAAAAACCTATCGTACATGCCTTTACCAAAACCAATTCTTTTATTTGCACCATCAATTCCCACAGCAGGAACTATTGCCAAATCAATTTTACGACTAGAAAAAGAGTTATTGGGTTCTTTTATGCCAAATTTTTTAGTTTTTAAAGGCAGCCTATATTTAACTGCTTTGAAACTAAGCCCTTCCATATATGGCACAAAAACCTGAACTCTTTTTTCTCTTCTTAATCTTTTAATCAAAGGATATACATCCACTTCTAAGTCAAGTGGGATATATAATAAAACATTTTCTTTTTTTAATTTACAAATAGTCTTATATATTTCATTAACTATTTTTTTATCTTTATAATTCTTTGTAAATCGACTAACAAATTTTAATTTTTTTATACACGATTTTCTAAAATCACTCTTGTGATTTTCTGACATATTTAAGCCTTACTTAGCTAAAATTCTTAGCTTCAAATATTTTACCAAAAGGAATTAAAATGCAGTTTAAAAAAATAGCATTTTTAACATTTTTTATAACAATATTTTTTGCAGCATGCGGAACAGATAATTCAAAAAATGATAAAAATACTAATATTGAAGAAATTAAGAACTTCAAACTTACAACAACAGAGGCTCAAACTCTAAATATCACAAGAATAGAAAATGGTTTTGTTTTTGAAGAGTATAAAGGAAAAGCCGTACTTGTGAACTTCTTTGCAACATGGTGTCAACCCTGTATTGTAGAAATTCCTTATCTAGTGCACTTAAAAGAAAAATATAAAAACGACTTTGAAATTGTTTCTGTATTACTTGAAGATAATAAGCGAAATGATAAAGTAAAAGATTTTATTAGTGAGTATAATATTAACTATGTAGTAACTAATTCTAGACAGAATTTAACTTTTTCTGATATTGTTGGTGGAGTAGAAGCGATTCCTACTATGTTTTTGTATAACAAAGAGGGTGAAATCATTCAAAAATATGTTGGAATAGTTCCAATAGAGATGATGGAAATTGATATAAAAAAGGCAATAAAATAGATGTTTAGTTTTCTAAAAAAGAATAAAGAAGAAACAATTGAAGAGAAAGAAGAGAGTAAAAGCTTTTTTTCCAATGCCTTATCAAAAACATTTGAAAATATAAAATCAGTTGTTCCTCAAAAAAAAGAGAAAATCTCTTTTGAGGATATAGAAGAGTTACTAATAGAAGCTGATATGGATTATTCTATTATTGAAAAAGCTATGGATGGACTTCCAGAGATGATAAATAGAAAACAGCTTAGACATAGGCTTGTTATGCTTTTTGAACATGCCCCAGATGTTGATATGGAAAATTTACCCTCACCTTTTATACAACTAATTATTGGTGTTAATGGTGCTGGTAAAACTACTACAATAGCAAAACTTGCAAATATGTATAAAAAAGAGAATAAAACAGTTATTTTAGGAGCTGGAGATACATTTAGAGCAGCTGCTATTGAACAACTCTCTATTTGGGCAGATAAATTAGAAGTTCCTATTATAAAAACAAAACAAGGACATGATCCAAGTGCAGTAGCATACGATACTATCTCTTCAGCTGTTGCCAAAAACTTTGACTATGCCATAATAGATACAGCAGGAAGACTACAAACTCAAACAAATCTTTCAAATGAGTTAAAAAAGATTGTAAAAGTTTGTAATAAAGCAAAAGAAGGTTCTCCCCATCAAAAGCTTATGATACTTGATGGAACACAAGGTAATACTGCTATTGAGCAAGCAAAAGCTTTCCATGAAATGGTTGGTATTGATGGAATTATTGTTACCAAACTAGATGGAACTGCAAAAGGTGGAGCACTATTTTCAATCTCAAACCAACTAGAACTTCCTATTTTTTATATAGGAGTTGGTGAAACAATGAATGATCTTATTGAGTTTTCACCAGATAGCTTTGTTGATTCACTCTTGGATGAAATTTATATAGCGGAATAAATACATAAATAGGAAATATCTTGAACTTTTTTGAATCAAAATCAAACAAATATTTCCTAGCAACTGCCCTTCTCTCACTTGTTTTCATAACTTTTATTTTTTACGTACTTCTTAATATAAATAATGAAAAAAAATTAATCTCAAAACTTGAAAACTCTTTAGTTATTACAAAGAATTTATTAGAAGAAGAAAAAAGATATGCTCTATCTTTATCAATTTTACTTGCAGAAGACAAAGAACTCATAAAGGCATACTCAAATGATGAACGACTAAAAGTATTTAACATAGTAAATAAAAAAATCAATACTCTTAAAAAACTTCAAAATACTCTTTTTGAAGTTCAAGTTCATACAAAAGAGTTAAATACCTATATAAGAAGTTGGGACTTTTCTATAAAAGATATTCCTCTATCTTCTTTTAGACAAGGTTTAGTAAAAGTAAAAGAGGATAAGAAACCTTTAGTTTCCATAGAACTTGGTAAAAGATTAAATATAAAAGCAATCTCGCCTATAATAGATAATAATAACTTTATAGGTTCTATTGAAGTAATAATAGGCTTTGAGCACATAGAAAAAGAGTTAAAACAAAAAGCATATGAACTTTGTATTTTACTGGATGATAAATACCTAAATATTGCAACTTCTTTGAAAAACAATCAAAAACTAGATGGCTTTACTTTAGTAAATCAAAAAGAAACACTACATTCTCATAAGTTTAGTCTAAAAGAATTAAAAGATTATGGCTATTTTACAAATAAAGAGTTAGGTTTTAGTTATTTTACATACTACTCACTAAAAAAAGAAAAACTTGGATATTTTATAATATCTTCAAAAAACAGTTCAAAACTGCAACTCAATGAGAATTATGAAAACATATATACAAAACAAGAAAGTAAGGTCTTTATCCAATGAATATACTTTTATTAGAAGATGATTTTGATTATAAGATAAGTATTAAAGAGTATTTAGAATCCCTAAATTATTTAGTTGATGATTTTGAGGATGGAGAAGATGCTTTAAATGCTATTTATGAAAAGTGTTATCATCTTTTAATCTTAGATATTAAAGTTCCCACAATTAGCGGATATGAGCTAGTTAAAATATTAAGAGATGATAATAAAGATATTCCTGTTATTTTTATAACCTCACTAACAGATATCAACAACTTAAGTATGGGATATGAATTAGGATGTAATGATTATATAAAAAAACCTTTTTCACCAAAAGAGTTAAAGTATAGAATTGAACAAGTTATAAAATCAACCTACTTCCATCTAAATCAAAACTTCCTAAAACTTTCTGAAGATTTCTCTTTCAATACTACAACAATGGAACTTCTACATAAAGAAGAAGTTATAAATTTGACTAAAAAAGAACAACAAGTTATTTTTTGTCTATTATGTCATAAAAGCCAATATGTCTGTATTGATACGCTTAGAGAAGAGGTCTGGGATAATAAATATATAAATGAAGCAGATATAAGAGTATGTATTAAAAACATAAGAACAAAAACCTCAAAAACATTTATAATAAATCAAAGAGGTTTAGGATACAAAATTGTTAGAGATTAAAACAAAAAATTATATTTTAAAACTAGCTCTTGGCTACTCTTTTTTAATCATAATTCTTATTTGTATTCCTGCTTATTTTTACACACAAGCAGAACTTGAAGGTTATAAATATGACCAAAATAGAGTTATGGAGATACATACTTCAAATATACAAAGAAGTATCAGTGACTTTTCAGACTCCAAAAGCGATATTTTTCACTTTCCAAAATCATTTATTTTTGATGCCTTTTTATTTGATAAGCAAAACAAACTTATCTATTCAACAAATAATAAAAGCTATGATGAAAATAGAACAAATCAACTTATAAAAAAAGTATCTTTGCAGACAAATAGACTCAATGCTAGTTATTTGGTTGTAACAAAAGACTTTAGCTATGAAGAGATTTATATCAAAATCTCTCTTTTGACACTTTGTATTGGTGTATTTATTTTTATCTCTTTGTTTTTAATCTTAAAACAGAGTATTACCCCATATAAAAAAGCAAATGAATACCTTGATGCCTTTTTTAATGATGCCATGCATGAACTAAAAACACCCCTTGGAGTTATGCAATTAAATCTAGAGATGTTAGAATCAAAACAAAAAGAGTCTAAAGAGATCACCCGCTCACTCAATGGTCTCAAAAACCTTCTATTTGTTTATGAAGATATTGAATATCTAATAAAAAATAAAAGAGTAACATTTACAAAAGAAGAGCTTGATTTATCTTTGTTTTTAAAACAAAGAGTTGAACTCTTCGAAAGCTTGGCAAACTCCAAAAGTATCTCTTTAGAGCTACATATCCAAGAAAATATATTTATACACATAAACAGAGCCCAAATGCAAAGAATCATAGATAACACCCTATCAAATGCAATAAAATACTCCAGTGAAAACAAAAAAATAATTGTAAGTTTAAAAAAACAGACTCAAATAGAACTTACAATTAAGGATTTTGGCAAAGGCATAAAAGATACATCAACAATTTTCAATAGATATTACAGGGAAGATTCTATAAAAGGTGGCTTTGGTATTGGTCTAAATATTGTGAAAAATATTTGTGAAGAAAATAACATCAAAATAGAAGTAAAATCAAAACTAAATGAAGGTAGTACTTTTAATTATATCTTACAATCTTAATTTATACTTAAATTATAAACTATAAAACAAACTTTCAACTTACATTAAATTGTTACAATATCTCAAATCAAAAGGAGATAGTATGAAAAAGCTAATTTCAATACTAGCATTAAGTCTAGTTGTATATGCACAAGTACCTGATGCACCAACAGTATACCCAGAAGGTGAATTAGGAAGAATGGTTAAACTTGGTGAAGAAATCATCATGAAAACAAATACCCATGAACTGACAAAAGATTATGTGGGCAATAGTTTGACATGTTCAAATTGTCATTTAAATGGTGGTAAAGATAAAGCAATAGGTACATTTATAGGAACAGCAACTGCCTTTCCTGCTTATTCAAAAAGAGAAAAAACAGTTCAGTCATTACAAGATAGAATAAATAACTGTTTCATGAGAAGTATGAATGGTAAAAGACCTATTGTAGACACAGAAGCATCAATTGCTATGGCTACATATATCACTTGGTTATCAGAAGATTTACCTATGAAAATGAATCCTAAAAAACCAGTAAATCCTTTTTATACTAAAAGTTGGCCAGGAACAAAAGAAGTTAAACCTTTTATAGTAAAAGCAACACATGAAAACTATCTAAATGGACAAAAACTTTACAATACGAAATGTGCAAGCTGCCATGGTATGGATGGACAAGGTGTAGCAACATTTCCACCTGTGTGGGGAAGTAATTCTTACAATACAGGAGCAGGACTTAGTAAACTTGATAAAATGGTAACTTGGATGAGAGGAAATATGCCTTTAGGAAATCCTGATTTATCTATGCAAGAGGCTGTAGATATCTCAATCTTTGTAAATGCACAAGAAAGAGATGATTTTGATTTACAAAAACGTTTATTACCAAAAGAAGAGATGGGTCACTATAACTCAAAAGTTTCAAGTGAAATGCACTCTGTAGAATCAAACTTTAAAGCCTTTGGTTTAGACTTAGCTACAATCAAAGGAAAATAAAACTTTTTATCCAAGTAGATTTCTCTACTTGGATTTAATAGTTTGTGCTCTTTATTCCATAAAGCAAAAAAGAGTTTCCTAAATTTTCTGAACTAAAATAAATTTATATTTTATTTTTAAAACATATAGGTTAATATATATAAACTTCGAAAAGGAGTCAGTTATGTATTTAAAAAAGAATTTAATAGCTCTATTTACAATGCTTTTATTTATAAGTGTACTATATGCAGAAAGTCCAAAAATTGGAGAATTCTCTGGTACAAAACAAACTACAATGCCTTCTTGGTTTATGAATAGCTTTCTTGATTTTTCTGAAGATATCGAAAGTTTAGCAAATGAGAACAAAAGACTTATACTCTTTGTAGAACAAGATAGTTGCCCCTACTGTCATGCTTTTGTAACAAAAAACTTAAGCCATACAAAAACAAAAGAAAAAGTGCAAAAACATTTTGGTGTCATTGATTTAAATATGTTTGGTGACAGAGAGGTTATAGATACTGATGGTGAAGAGTTTACAGAAAAAGAGTTTGCAAAAAAGCATAATATACAGTTCACTCCAACTATTATCTTCTTTGATGAAAACAAAAAACAGATACTAAGATTAAATGGATACATTGATATACCACAGTTTAATCTTGCCTTAGATTATATAAAAGATAAAAAAGAGACTAGTTTAACTTTTCAAGAGTATATACTCAAAAATAAAATACAAAATAGTGCTTTGATAAGTGAACCAGGTTTTTTTAAAGAGTTAAAAAATTTCATGAGAACCAAAGATTCTAAAAAAATAGCAATATTTTTTGAATCATCCAATTGTGATAATTGTGAAATACTCCATAACAAACTTTTAAAAGATAAAACTACAAGAGAACTACTCAAAAAAATAGATTTGGTTCAAGTTGATATAAACTCAAAAGAAGCTATTGTTAGTCCGGATAAGATGGTTTACAATATAAAAGATTGGATAACTATACTAAATATCACCCATACTCCTACTATCATCTTTTTTGATGAAAAAGCAAATGAGATAATGAGAATAGAAGCCATGTTTAAAAACTTTCATTTTCAAAGTATAGTTGACTATGTTGTAAGTGATGCATATAAAACTGAAAGTGAGTTTCAAAGATACCTTACCAAAAGAGCAGATAAGATAAGAGAAAAAGGTATTGATGTAAATATTTGGGATTAAGAGAGATACTCTCTTAGTGCCCTTCTTGAAGCTTTATCAACCAAGTTAAAAAGTTTATCTGTGTCATCTTTTTCTTGAGAGGGTTTATGCCCTTTTATTTTTATAAATTTACAATTTAAGCTATCGCATACTTCAAAAAAAGCTTTATAAAGATCTCTATTTTTTATATCTTTGCCAGTGCTACTTTTATAAGAGTTTTGCTCTAACTTCTCTCTTCTATTTTCTAAGCCTAAAATATTTTGGCAATCAGTATAAACTATAATCTCATTTTTTAAAATACTTTCATCAGCTAAAGCCCATAGTAAAACCTCTAACTCTAACTTTGTAGAAGATGTGTCTTCAAACTTTTTTAGCTTTATATTTTGAGTAGTTAAGTTTTCCTCATAGATAAAATAAGCCCCAAAGCCTATTTTACTTTGGGGATTTACACTTCCATCACAAAAAAGTTTTAATGTATTCATCTAAAAAACGTAGTTATTTTTCTAAAATATCTTTCAACCTCATCAAAACTATGACTACCACCTTGTTCTACTACAAGTTCTGCTTCTGGAAGTTTTTCCATTGCATCATTGTAATCTAAAACCTCATCATCCTCTTGAAGTAGTACCATAAAATTTGATTGATTTTTTATCTCACTTACGTCTATTGATTTAAGATATGTTAAGTGCTCTTTTATAACTTCAAAACTTGAATAATCATAATAGTTAGTTGCACTTCCAATTTTATCTAAAGTATCATAGGCATGAACAGCAGGATTAATTAACACTGCTTTTAAATCATATTTATTGGCTAAATAAATAGCATAATACCCACCTAAAGATGAACCTACTAAATAAACCTCTTCATCTAAAGATATATATGATTCAATAAGTTGTTCAAGTGTATTGATTGCAAGTGATGGAACATATGAAAGGGATGGAGAGATTAACTCTTCGTCAAAATACTCCTTAAAAAGTGCTGCTTTGCCACCAAGTCCAGATGATGCAAAACCATGTATATATATAATCATAAAAAAACCTTACTAATATTATTCTAATAATTTGTTTATCATAATCTAAATTTGATTATAATCAGTATAAAGGACAAATATGCAATACAAAATCTCAAATACTTTTTTAGAAGTTTCAATTAAAGATTTAGGTGCAGAACTTTGTAGTTTGAAAAAGAAATATGACTCCACTGAGTATATTTGGCAAGGTGATGAAAAATATTGGAACCGTCATGCTCCTATTTTATTTCCTATAGTTGGTAAACTTATAGACAATGAATATACATATGAAGATACTACTTACCAGATGGGACAACATGGTTTTGCTAGAGACAAAGTTTTTCAAGTATTTATACAAGAAGATGATTATATATGTTTTAAACTAGAAGATAGTATTGATACTTTAAAGTTTTATCCTTTTAAATTTGAACTATATCTAGGATATAGACTAATAAATAGCACACTTCAAGTATCTTATAAAGTAGTAAATAAATCAAAAGAAACTATGCTCTTCTCCATAGGAGCACACCCTGCTTTTAATTGGCCCCTAGAAAAAGCAAATAAGAGTGACTACTATTTTGAGTTTGAAGATACAAATGAGTTAGAAAGACTACCCTTAACCCAAGATGGAATATCAGACAATAAAGAGATACTAGATTTAGAAAACAGCAAATTATATTTAAATGAAGAACTTTTTAAAGATGATGCCCTAGTTATTGAAAACTTAGAAAATAAAACTATCACTTTAAAAAATAGTCAAGACACTAGAAGTATAAAGATGAATTTTGATGGATTTGATTATCTTGGACTTTGGTCAAAACCTAGTGGTGCACCATTTATCTGTATTGAGCCTTGGCATGGTATTGCTGATTTTATAGGACATAATAAAAAACTCGAAGAAAAAAAAGGAATAATCACTTTACTTGCAAATGAGATATTTGAAAGTAGTTATACTATTTCAATATAAACTATACTCCAATATCTTCATTCCATAACTCTGGATTGTTTTTTATAAATGTTTCCATTAGATTTATACACTCTTGATTATCTATAACTTCTACTTTTACACCTCTTGATTTAACATACTCTTCTGGTCCTTTAAATGTTTTATTTTCACCTATAACAACCTTGGGTATTCCATAAAGTAAAACTGCACCACTACACATATCACATGGAGATAAAGTAGAATACAGAGTTGCTCTTTTATAATCACTTGCCTTTATTCGTCCTGCATTTTCTAAGCAATCCATTTCTGCATGTAAAACAGAACTTCCCTTTTGTACTCTTCTATTATGTCCTCTTCCAACTATTTTTCCATCAAGCACAAGTACAGAGCCAATAGGTATTCCACCCTCAGCCATACCTTTTTTTGCTTCTTCTATTGCTACTTCTAAGAACTTATCCATATTGACTACCTCTTTTAGATTTTTACTTTAGCTAGATAAATAGATGTTTTACCCTCATGGGAAGAGTAATAACTTATCCATAATATATCCTCTTCATATACCATTCCTGCATAACTTGTATCACCACCTGATGGTAGAGCTAAAGCTTCTATTAACTCCCCTTCTTTATAATCAATCCAACACAAAGATGTTCTTGCACTTTTATGGCCAAAAAGACGAACTGCAGATAAAAACTTATCATACTTTTCTACATAAATCATCTTTGGTCCACCAATAGGAACATTTAAATCACTCCAAGACCACTCTTCATAAGGAAACTTAGAAAATCCAAGAACGGCCGCATAACTTTGAGAATCACGACGTAAAAGAGTATACATATCACCATTTTCTAAAAATACTATTGAACTCTCATTCCAATATGAATTTTGAAAAGGAAATAACTTATCTTTTGCTACTTTCCACTTTTTCCCATCTTTTGTACTATATAAACACCCTTGCTTATCTTTTCCAGTATAGCCTATACTAAAGCCAGACTTTTTATTCCAAGATACACTCCATCTCCAAGTTCCTAGACCTGTAGGACAAGTAAAGATTTCACTCCACTTTTTGCCATCCTCTGATAACCAAGAAACAGAGCGAGTTTTATGTCCTTCTATTGGCTCATGTAGCCTTATTCCAGCATTTAACATAAGTTCATTTTTAGCAGTTATAGAAAACTTACCATCACGAACATCTCCACCATCATAAGCCATAAGTGCAACAGAAGACCATCTTTTTCCATCTTTAGATCTAATAACCCGAAGCTTCCCATCCATAGACATATGTTCATTGGCTTCTCTAAAAGTACAATAAAGATAATCACCAAATCGTATCAAATCAGTAAAAGCATTGTGAGGTGATTTATCCCATATTTTTTTGACTTCTAAAAATTCCATTTATGATTCCTTGTTTGTCTATCTGTCTAATTTTATATATTATATAGAAATTGCTCTGAATATAAAACTTTATCCCTCTTGAAGAGGTAAACCTCTCCGCTTTCTTACTTTTTGATCTCGAAAAAGTAAGCAAAAAAGACTGCCAAGTTGATGAAGGCAAAGCTCCCCTACAGTTTTAAAATAAGTTTTCTGCCTTGCGAAACTCGTCGAAAAAGTCCATTTAGGACTTTTGTCTCCTCAAACAGTCCTCAGGCTTTTCCGAAAATTATTTCAAAACTTCCGGCTTCATCAAAGGCAGAAAGAAATCCCTTTAATTGTCACTTTCTCTATTTTAAAAAGTTTAAACTATCTTGCGTAAAGAAGAGTAATTAAAAGCAAAGAATCTAAACAAATCAAAAATGCAAATGTCCTTATCCCACCTTTGATACCAACATCTACAGAAGCTGAGCGTTTGTTTTATCTTTTCGGAAAAGGATTGCAACTGTTTGAGTAAATAAATATGCTAAACGCATATTTATTTATGAGTTTTGCAAGACAGGAAAGATAAAACAATAAGCGAAGGTACCCAAAGGGCTTCGCAGCCGTTGGTGGTTTTGCTTACTTTGTCCACACAAAGTAAGAAGAAGCGAAGACCGTCAGGTGTTTATGAGAATAAGGTATCTAACTTGATACAATAAAAGCTCAAAAAATCATATTATAGCTTTGTTTATACTCCTAGGTTTAGTTAGACAGTTTATTCTCTATTTGATATTAGCTCATTTACTTTTGTCATTACTCTTTGGAAATCATCTGTACCAATTGGATAAGAAGGACTTCTTCTTCCAGAAATTTTACCATCATATACCATTTGTACTTTTACTACTTCATGATTTTCATTTCCCCAACTTTCTAATCCAATTGAAATTTTATACTGTGTATTTTTTGGATGTGGTTCACTTGCCTCGACATAAATTGTTTGTTTAGCATTTGGAAAAAATGTTTTTGCCATAATCAAATCCTTTTTTACAAATTATAGCGAGTATAGTTCCAAAAGTAAACCATAGAATACCTATAGTAAACTAAAGGTTTATTTATTCTTTGTTTAACGTTAGACTCTATCCAATAAATGACCGCTAGGCATTTATTGGCAAAGGTTTTTAAGTTGCACTATACAGCTTCAGAAAAACATCTCTGAAAGTACAGCAACTTTCTTTCTCATTTACATTTGTAATCCATCCACAGGGGTCACAATAAACTATTTTATTAGCACATTTTAGGCATTCACCGATTGAATACATTGATATAATTCCATCAACTTCAAGTCCTAATCCATGTTCCCAACAAAGTAATCCAGGAACTTCTTTTCCTCGTTCATATTTATCTGTACATTCATTACATAAATCAGTAATTCGCCCATGAGGTCGTTCTTCAAAAGATGTATATGCTTTTTCCCAATTAATATGTTCAAGAGTTATTCTTCCATTAAATTCTCTAATACGCTTATAAACAGATTTTGTAAACCCACTTGAAGAAATGAATATACCAAAATCAGCTTGAACATCAGAAAACATACTTAAAAATGATTCTAGCTCTTTTATATTGACAGGTTTTGAATAATGTTTGCATTCAATCATTGTTTTTATATTATTTTCTTTAATTAAAATATCAATTTGACGGGGAATTTCTGAGTACTCTCCAACTAAATTTATATCATGTAATACTTTAGAAGATAGTGATGCATTCTTATCATGAAATATCTTGGTAATGAGCCATTCATATTGTTTCCATTGAGGTGTTTCTTTTACTGATGGCAAAATATTCCTTTTGTAACTTAACTATTTATTAATCATATATTTTATATAACTTACCCTTAAAATTATTAATATCTATACATTTTAAATGTTAGTTATTAAATAACAAAAAAATCACAAATTGCAATATTTTCAATCCCCTCCAACTTTTTATGCTAAAGTTCATAAAATTAAACAAAAATAATATAAAATCCCCTTGTGATTATAAGGAAAAAATATGGCGAAGAAAAAAACCTCTCTTTTTGAGTGTCAACACTGTGGAGAACAAAGTACAAAATGGATGGGAAAATGTCCATCTTGTGGAGGATGGGATAGCTTTGTTGAACTCAATACAGAACAACAAGAAGTATTAAAACAAACATCAAAAATAATAAACACAACATCAAAAGCAAAACCAATAACACAAATAGAACAAGATGACATCATCAGATTTTCATCAAATAACCATGAATTTGATTTAGTATTAGGTGGAGGAATAGTTCCTGGAAGCCTTACACTTATTGGTGGAAGTCCAGGGGTTGGAAAATCAACACTGCTTTTAAAAGTAGCTGGAGATATCTCACAATCAGGTAAAAAAGTTCTTTATGTATCAGGTGAAGAGAGTATGGGACAAATAAAACTGCGAGCAAATAGACTTGATGCAAATAGTGATAACCTTTATTTATTATCTGAAATCAAACTAGAAGAGATACAAGAAGAGCTATTAAGAGAAAATTATGAAGCAGTAGTAATTGACTCTATTCAAACTATATATTCAAGCTCACTAACATCAGCTCCGGGTTCTGTTTCACAAGTAAGAGAGATAACCTTTGAACTTATGCGTAAAGCAAAAGAATCTGATATCGCTATGTTTATTATTGGACATATCACAAAAGATGGAAGTATCGCAGGACCTAGAGTCTTGGAACATATGGTTGATACTGTTTTATACTTTGAAGGAGAATCTAGCAAAGAACTTAGGATGCTAAGGGGCTTTAAAAATAGATTTGGAAGTACAAGTGAGATAGGAATATTTGAGATGACAGCAGAGGGACTTATAAGTGCTAAAGATATAGCCTCTAAGTTTTTTGATAAAAGTAAACCCCAAAGTGGTTCAGCTTTAACTGTAGTTATGGAAGGCTCTCGAGCACTTATTATTGAAGTTCAAGCTTTAGTTTGTGAAAGTACTTACCCAAACCCAAAACGAAGCGCCACAGGCTTTGATGTAAATAGATTAAATATGCTCTTAGCCCTCTTAGAGAAAAAACTTGATTTACCTCTAAATCATTATGATGTATTTATAAATATAAGTGGTGGTATTAAGATAAAAGAGAGTTCTGCTGATTTGGCTGTGATTGCTTCTATTATTAGTTCATTTAGGGATAGACCTATTTCTAAAGAATCTGTATTTATTGGTGAAGTTTCACTTACTGGTGAGATAAAAGATGTATATTCTGTGGATATGAGACTAAAAGAGGCTAGTGCACAAGGTGTTACAAAAGCAATAGTTGCTTTAAAACCAAATATTAAAACAAACCTAAAAGTTTTTCCTGTGGATGAAGTGGTAAAAATGATTGAGCTATTTTAATAGCTCAATTCTTTTTATCTAAGTATTACTTTCCTACTCTTTTATTAGCGCCACTCATAAGTCTCTCTTCTGTAACTATTGCTCTTGTATGGGTTCCAGTTCCTACAACTCCTGCAGAATCCACAACTTCTAAACTAAACTTATAAAGCTTACCTTCCATACCCTCAAAAGTTGCAGTGGAAACAGCTACATCACCACTAAGTGTTGGGGCTAGATGTTTTATATTTACTTCAACTCCAACAGAAAGTTGTCCCTCTTCTAAAAATGGTAATAACATTTTTGCAGCTGAACACTCCATAAGTGCTACCATTCTTGCTGTTGCAAATACTTCTGGAAAATTATCTTCTGCTGATATTTGTAAATTCTTTGCTAAATCCTTATCTTCTACTTTATATTCTATACTAGCTTTTGTTCCAATTTCTAATGACATAGTTCTCTCCTAAAAGTTTTTATATTTTATATTGAATTAACTTAAAAATAAAAATACTCTTTATTTACTACTTTGACTAATTTTGATATAATTCGCAAAAATTAATGGATAGAAATGATTGACTTTGAAAATCAAACAGATTTAGAAATTGATATTTCATCATTTGAAATAATTCACAATGATTTAACTCCAAAAGATATTGAATTAATATTAGTAAAAAATGATGAAATACAGATTTTAAATAAAGAGCATAGAAATATAGATAAAGCTACAGATGTGCTTAGCTTTCCACTTGAATATGATATGCCAAATATGCCTTTAGGATCTATTGTTATTTCGGTTGATTTTGTAGAAGATAAAGCAAAAGAGTATAATCATAGTTTTTTAGATGAATTAACACTTCTTTTTATTCATGGACATTTGCATTTACTTGGATTTGACCACGAAAAAGACAATGGTGAACACAGAGAAAAAGAAGAAGAGTTAATCAAAAAGTACAATCTTCCAAATAGTTTAATCGTAAGGAATTCATAATATGGATATTTTAATTTTTATTGTCTCAATGACAGCCCTTATATATGGAGCTGATTTCATAATACATCAAAGTGAAAAAATAGCATTTCATTATAATATCTCACCCTTTGTTATTGGAGCTACATTAGTTGCAGTTGGTACGAGTTTACCTGAAATGGCTGTTTCTATTTCTGCTTCACTTAAAGGAAGTGCTGATATTGCTGTTGCAAATGTGATTGGAAGTACTATTTTTAATATTGCTTTGGTTTTAGGAGCAGTATTTTTATTAGCTAAAAAAATCATGCCAGATAGAGATTTATTTGCAAAAGATTCAGCATGGGCACTCTTTCCTATTTTAGTTTTTATACTTATGAGTATAGATGGAAAACTTAGTTTAGTAGATGGTATTTTATTTTTATTTTTAATGTGTGGATTCTTACTTTTTTTAATCTCATCAAATCAAGTTGAAGAACTAGACGATGAGTTAAAAAAAGAACCTTTTGGATGGGGCAAATCAGCACTATTTTTAGCATTGGGATTTATTTTAACAATCGGTGGAGCTGATTTTGCGATTAATAGTGCTTCAAGTATTGCAAGAGAGTTTGGAATTAGTGAATGGCTTATTGGATTATTTTTAGTTGCCTTTGGTACAAGTTTACCAGAACTAACTATTTCAGTAAAAGCAGCACTTAATAATCAAGCAGATTTAGCAATAGGAAATATCATAGGTTCAAATGTTGCTAACTTTACTATGGTGTTAGGAGTGGCTTCTATTGTAAACCCTCTAAATGTGGACTTAACTGGAAACTTTTTTGATATAGCAGCTGCTTTTATCTTATCACTTATGTTAGTATTTATAACTGCTAATAAGATGTATAATAAGAGTGCAGGAATTGCACTAATGGTAGTATTTGGATTAGTAATTCAAAATAGCTTTATGTAAGCTATTTTGAACACTCAGAACACACACCTGTAAAAATTACATTTGTATGTTTGATATTAAATTTACTTTGAGATTTTAATTCGTCTAAAACACTTGAAGTATCTATAACTATATCTTCGATTTTTTTACACTCTTCGCAAACTAAATGAGAATGTTCTTCTTTTATTAATTCATAAACAGATTTTTCGCTAGGTATTTTAACCTCAGATATAAAAAATTTCTCTACCATCGAATTTACATTTTTATAAATCGTTGCTAGTGAAATTGATGGAAATTTACTTAACATAATTGCATAAAGTTCATCAATATTTAGATGTCCTTTATGATAAAGTTCATCAACTATAGCTACTCTTTGAGGTGTTACTTTCAAATTAAACTCTTTTAATAATTTTGTAGAATTTTCCATGAAACCTCCTTTAAAAGTATATATTACATTTATTCTAGTATTAGAATCTTATTATAAATATGATAATATTTTGTTAAAGAAAAAAATTATTATTTAACTATTATATTATATTAAGGTATAAGTGATTATAATTATCAAAAGATAAAAATTATCCAAAACTATAAAAAGGTGAAATTATGAGAATACATGAAAGTTACAAGTGTAATATATGTGGAAACGAAGTTGAAGTATCAAAGGTAGGTGCAGGAGAGCTTTCTTGCTGTGGTCAGACTATGGAGTGTATCACAAGTGATTTAACATCTGTTGTACTTATGAAAGCTTTTGCTGGTGAGTCAATGGCAAGAAATAAGTATGAATACTTTGCTAAGATTGCTCAAAAAGAGGGATATAGAGATATTGCTGAACATTTTCAAAGAGCTGCAAACAATGAAAAAATGCATGCAAAACTAGAATTAAAAGCACACAATGTATTAAACTATGACAAAGAGTTTGGAAATACAAGTGAAAACTTACAATACGCAATTGATGGAGAGAGTTACGAAAATACAACAATGTATCCAGATTTTGCAAAGATTGCGGCAGATGAAGGACATAAAGATATTTCAAGAATGTTAACTATGATTGGTAAAATCGAAATCGAACATGAGAATATGTATAAAAATCTAAAAGACAGACTTGATAGTGGTGCTGAACATGTTAGTGAAGATGAGGAAGAAGAGTGGATTTGTGAAGTTTGTGGACATGTTCACAGAGGGAAAAAAGCTTTAAAAATGTGCCCTGTATGTAAACACCCTCAAGAGTATCAATCAAGATTGAACGCTAAAAAATAAAAACCCATTTAGGTTATTTGATTTATTGCAAATAACCTAAAACTTACCCTATTCTAATCCTTTTAACTATATAATTGCTTATGATATTAAGACTTTTAATCCTTATACTTTTTTTATATAATTTCTCTTTTTCAAAAGATTTTACAGTAGCTTCATACAACGTAGAGAATTTCTTTGATTTAAAATATGATAAGACAGAGTATAAAGAATATATTCCAAATACAAAAGCGAACTGGAATAAAAAAACATACACAACAAAATTAAACAATATATTAAAAGTAATAAATGACTTAGATAAAGATATCATAGCTTTACAAGAGATAGAATCATATGAAGCATTTAAAGATATAACACAAAATCTACCCCAATATAAATACAGTATCTTTAAAAAATACAAATCTTCAAGTATAGGTTTAGCTCTTTTAAGTAAATATGAAATCATAGATTATGAGCTTTTAGATGTTAAGCACTCAAAAGTAAACCGCCCTATTCTAAAAGTCTCAATAAATATTGATGAAAATAAATTAATAATTTTTAATAACCATTGGCCATCAAAAAGAAAAGAAGAGAGTCAAAGAGTTTTATATGCCCAAGCAATAGAAGATTATATAAAAAATTTAAATGATGATATTGACTACATCATTTTAGGAGATTTGAATTCAAACTATAATGAGTTTGAAACCTTCAAATACTCAAAACTAAACAATACATACAACCTAACGGGAATAAATGATGTACTAAATACAAGAAATAAAAATGAGTATGTGTCTATTAATAAAATTTTAAGTGAAAAAAAAAGAGTTCACTATAACCTTTGGTTGCAGTTAAACTATCAAAAAAGGTTCTCTTATAAATATAGAGGAGAAAGCCAAACCCCCGATAATATGCTTTTACCTAAATCTTTGTTTGACAATAAAAATATCTCATATGTTAATAATAGTTTTGGTATTTTTAAACCTAAATATTTAATTAATAACAATAAAATATATAGATGGGAAATGAAAAATAACATACATAAAAATAGAGGTTACTCTGATCATTTACCTATTTTTGGTACTTTTAGCACTTCAAAGCAGCCAAAAATTGAAGTTGAAAAAGTAAGCTTTATTAGTGAACTTTACTCTCAAAACAATCTTACTTATCCAATAGTATTAAAAGATATAACACTTATATATAAAACCAATGAAGTAGCAATAATAAAACAAAAAAACAATAGAGCAATTTTCATTTATAAAAATGTAGACAATTTAAAATATAACAAACTTTATACTATAAAAATAGATAAAATAAAAGAGTTTAATGGTCTTTTAGAAATAGTTGATTTTGATATTCAAGAGAGTCAAATGAGTAACTTAAATAAAAAAACTCTCTATTTAGATGCTTCAATATATGACATACAAAAGAGTAGTTTTCAAAATGAGATTATTACAAATATAACTGGAAAGATAAAAGATAAATATTTTCACTATATTTTTAAAAATGAAAATAAGAAAATAAGAATTTATTCAAAAAATAGAGAACTTTTACCAAAAAATGGGCAAAAAATCACTATAATAAATGCTCATTTAGGTTTTTATAAATCAAAACCACAAATAATAATCTATAAAAAAAGTGACTATGCATATGTTGATTAAATCAATTTTTACAAATAGTAGTGGAATTTTAGTGTCAAGAGTATTGGGTTTTGTAAGGGATTTACTTACAGCTTCTATTTTGGGAGCAAATATTTATTCTGATATATTTTTTGTAGCTTTTAAACTTCCAAATCTTTTTAGAAGAATCTTTGCAGAGGGTGCATTTACTCAAGCTTTTATTCCTGCATATGCAAATACAAAACAAAAAATCAGATTTTCAAGTGCCATATTTCTACAGTTTTTGGCTCTTATTTTATTTATTTCACTTTTGGTCACCCTATTTTCAAAGTTTGTAACACATATTATAGCCTTAGGATTTGATGAAAAAACTGTTGATTTAGCAGCACCACTTGTAGCAATTAACTTTTACTATTTACCCATGATATTTGTAGTTACTTTTATGGCTGCACTTTTACAATACAAACATCACTTTGCCACTACTGCATTTTCAACCACACTATTAAATCTAGCATTAATAGCAGCACTTCTTATATCAAAAGATTTAGATAAATATGAAATTACATATTATCTTTCATATGGAGTATTAGTTGGGGGATTGTTACAAGTATTAGTTCATCTTCTTGCAATGAAAAATAAAAACTTACTAAAAATATTTACCTTTAGAAAAGTAAATATAAAAGAAAATAAGTTTTATAAAAACTTTGTGAGTGCAACCTTGGGAAGTTCAACTTCTCATATTTCTGCTTTTTTAGATACCTGGTTAGCTTCATTTTTAGTAAGTGGTTCTATCTCTTATTTATACTACGCAAATAGAGTTTTTCAACTTCCTTTAGCACTTTTTGCCATAGCAACATCAATCGCACTTTTTCCAATGATTGCAAAATCAATTAAAAATAAAGATGAAGAAAAAGCCCTGAAACTTATGAGAAAATCAACTATTATTTTGACAATCCTACTCTCAATAGCCACTCTTATAGGAATAGTATTTGATAAATTTATTGTTGAATTACTATTTGAAAGAGGCGCTTTTACAAGTAATGATACACAAAATACAGCACTAATATTGAGTATGTATTTAATTGGACTTATTCCTTTTGGAATTGCAAAGATTTTTTCTCTGTGGTTATACTCCCATGAACAGCAATTCTTAGCTGCAAAAATTTCTATGAAAGCTCTAGCTTTTAATATAGTTTTTTCACTTCTTTTAATCAAACCATATGGAGCGGCAGGCTTAGCCTTTGCAAGTACTTTAAGTGGATTTATACTATTTTTTCTTACTATAAAAGAGTTTGGCTTTTCAAAATTCAAACTTTTATTGTTAAATAAATAATTTTTCATACATTTAAACTTAAGAATAAATTAATTTTAATAGTTCTATAATTATCGTTGTTACTCAAACTAAATAGCAGGAGTTTTCTATGTTATTAAAGTTATACTTGCTTCTTCTTACTCTAATTTGTTATACCAATGCCCAAGAAATAGAAATGAAAAATAATCTTGATCAAATTGGTGTATATGAACATCAGGGTGATACCGTACCACTACATTTAACTTTTACAGATGAATATAACAAAACAAAAACTCTCGAAGAATTTATCAGAAATAAACCAACTGTTTTAACACTCAACTATTATAGTTGTAAAGCACTATGTTCACCTCTTCTGACAGGTGTTTCGCACGTTTTAAACAAATTAGACTTAAAACCGTATGTTGATTATAATGTGCTGACTATAAGTATAGATCCAAAAGATGACCATCAAACAGCACTTGCAAAAAAACAAACTCATTTAAAAATGATAAAAAAAGATTTTCCACCTCAAACTTGGAGTTTCTTAACAGGAACGCAAGAAAACATAAACCAAATCTCAGATGCAATTGGATTTAAATATAAAAAAAGAATAAAAGATGGAGTTGTTGATTATCTTCATCCAGGCGTTATCATTGTACTTTCACCAAACGGAAAGATTTCAAGATATTTAAATGGAGTTGATTATTTACCCTTTGATTTGAAACTTGCTTTACTTGAAGCAAAAGAGGAGAGAGTTGGCCCAACAATAGCAAAAACTTTACTATTTTGTTTTGCATATGATGCAAAAAGTAAAACCTATATTTTTCAAGCAGAAAAAGTTATAGGGATTCTTATGTTTTTGATTGTTGCTATATTTTTTATCTACCTTGTAAAAACAGGTAGAAAAAAACAGGAGAAAGATGATGAATAATTTGACTCAAAAAAGCTTCTATGATGAAACACACACAGTATTTGGACATCATGACAATAAAATTCTTCAATGGATTTTTTCAATTGATCATAAAAGAATAGCTATATTATACCTAGCTGTAATGATGGCTTTTTTTGTAACAGCCATATTTATAGCCCTCTCTATGAGGATGGAACTCTTTTCCCCTGGTCAACAAATTATGGATCCAAACACTTACAACCAAGCTTTTACTCTACATGGTACTATTATGATATTTTTATTCGTAGTTCCAGGGATTCCTGCTGTTTTTGGAAACTTCCTTCTTCCACTTTTAATAGGTGCAAGAGATGTATCTTTTCCTAGATTAAACTTATTATCTTGGTGGTTATACTTACTAGGAGCAATATTAGCTGTAACTTCACTATTTGTAGGTCAAGGATTTGCTGATACTGGGTGGACATTTTATGCTCCATATAGTGTAAAAACTGGTACAAATGTTATTTTTGCACTAAGTGCTGCTTATATTTTGGGGCTTGCTTCAATCCTCACGGGAATAAATTTTGTTGTTACAATTCATAGATTAAGAGCTCCAGGTATGAACTTTTTTAAAATGCCACTTTTCGTATGGGGTTTATATTCAACAGCTTGGATTCAAATACTTGCAACTCCTGTTATTGGAATAACCTTAATCTTAGTTATCTTGGAAAGAACACTAGGTATTGGTATCTTTGACCCATCCAAAGGGGGAGATCCTATTCTTTATGAACACCTATTTTGGATATATTCTCACCCTGCTGTTTATCTTATGATTTTACCTGCATTTGGTGTAGTTTCAGAGATTCTTCCAACGTTTTGTAGAAGAACTATTTTTGGGTATAGATCAATTGCTGTTTCATCAGCAATGATTGCAATAATAGGTTATTTGGTTTGGGGACATCATCTTTTTACTTCTGGTATGAGTGAATGGACAAAAATTATATTTTCATTTTTAACATTTTTTGTTGCTATTCCTACAGGTATTAAGTTTTTTGACTGGGTTGCAACCATGTATAAAGCTTCCATAATATTTTCAACTCCGATGCTTTGGGTAATAGGTACAATAATCACTTTTGCTATAGGTGGGCTTACTGGCATCACACTAGTAACTCTTGGAGTAGATATACATTTGCATGATACATATTATGTTGTTGCTCATTTTCACTATACTATTTTTGGTGGTGTTGTATTTATGCTTTTTGCAGCTATGCACTATTGGTTTCCAAAATTCACAGGAAAAATGTACGATGAGACTAAAGCAAAAATAGCTTTTGTGGGTATTTTTATAGGATTTAATACTTTATGGTTTCCTATGTTTTTAGCAGGAGCCTTAGGAATGCCTAGAAGATACTTTGATTATTTGCCAGAATTTACAATATATCATAGAGTTGCAGGAGTTGGAGCAGTTATTACCGTAGCTAGTATTTTATTTATGCTTTATGTGCTTTATAAAGGAATAAAAAATGGTAAACCTGCTGGAAATAATCCGTGGAACTCTACAACCTTAGAGTGGCAAATAAGCTCTCCTCCACCCCTAGAAAATTTTAAACATATTCCATATATTGACTTTGGACCATATGAGTATGAAAATGGTAAACCCAAAAGAGACTTAAGTAAGATTATACAAGGAGAAGGCAATGAATAATGATAATAATAACCCGGAACTTGTATATGACAAAGAGGGGAATGCGCACGAAGTAGTTGATTTTAATAATGATGACATAGGCTCAAAACTTGGCTTCTGGCTCTTTTTATTTACAGAACTTATGCTTTTTGGTTCTATGTTTTTAGTATTTTCATTTTTCTTTTATAGATTTAGTCATGATTTCGTAATTGCATCAAGCAATCTAGATCTAACATTAGGTTCAATTAATACTGTTGTTTTACTTATAAGTACTTACTTTATGGGAATTGCATCATTAAATATGAAGTTAAATAATATAGAAAAATCAAAAAAAATGATTTATATTACAATTATATTATCACTTATTTTTTTAACAATAAAATATTTTGAGTGGATGGCAGAAATCCATCATGGAATATATCCAGATTCAGAAGCTTTAAATAAGCTAGCAAATGGGGAAATACTCTTTTTTGGTCTATATTTTACAATGACAGGTTTTCATGGTCTCCATATTATAGTTGGAATTGGAGTTATGTTGTGGGCAATAAAACTCATAAACAATAAAAAAATAAATCCCAATAAGAGTGTTGTTTTAGAAAATATTGCGTTATATTGGGATTTAGTACATCTTGTTTGGGTATTTTTATTTCCACTATTTTATATGATATCTTTTGGAGGTGAGTCATGAAAGATATAGCAATTCATGAAATGACAGCACAAAAGTATATTAAGATATTTATTGCACTAGTTATTTTAACAACTTTAACATTTTTACAACCTATGATTTTACCCTCTTCTCTTCATGGAACAGTAGTTATTCAGATTTTTATTGCATGTGTAAAAACCATCTTAATAGTTAGTTATTATATGCACTTGAAATATGAAACTGCCTTATTTAGATATATTGTTTTATTTGCTGTAGTTACCCTTGGGATATTTTTTGTAATAACGGCAACAGATGCCATATTTAGAAATGAAACATTTGATATGTTTCAAGTAGGAGGCTGATATGTTAGAAGGAATGGAAGGTGTTTCAACCTATGCAGTAGATGTGGATAGAGCCTTTTGGGTTGTAAATTTAATCACGCTTTTTCTTTTTATTGTAACTATAGGGGCAATGTTATATTTTGTATATAAATATAGAGCAAGTAAAAATCCTCCTGAAAATGCCAAAAATATCGAACATTATACCCCAATAGAGATAATTTGGACGGTTGTTCCAACTATTTTACTTGGAATTGTATTTTATTATGGATTAGATAGTTTAAGAGCTCAAAGAACAATGCCTAAAGATACTGATTCTATTGTTGTAAAAGTTATAGGACAAAGATGGTCTTGGAATTTTGAGTATGAAAATGGTAAAAAAAGTTCTTTTTTAATGATTCCTGTAAATAAAAATATAAAACTAAAAATGACTGCTCCTGTAAATGATGTTTTACATAGCTTCTATGTACCTGCATTTAGAGCAAAAGAAGATGTAGTTCCCGGACAAATAACACAGCTTTGGTTTAATATTAACAAAAAAGGTAAATATGACATAGAGTGTGCTGAATATTGTGGAATGAGGCACTCATATATGCACTCATATGTGGAAGTTGTAGATGAAGATAAATATAAGGATTGGTTAGATCCAAAAGTTGGAAAACAAGAAGATACAAAATCAAAAGGAGAAGAACTATTTTCTCAACATGCTTGTGTAGGATGTCACTCTATGGATGGAACGGTACTTGTTGGACCATCACTTAAAGATATTTATAATAAAAAAGTTACAGTAACAACTGATTCTGAAAAAAGAGAAATAATAAGGGATGACAACTATTTAAAAACTGCAATATTAGATGCAAATAAAGATATTGTAGAGGGCTTCAATCCAGATATGATGCCTACCTTTAAAGATGTAATAAGTGATGAGGATGTTAATGAATTAATTAAATACATCAAAGGTACAGCTGAAAATAATAATCAAGCCCCTAAAAAAGAAGAAAATAAAATTAGTGGAAAAGAATTAGTTCAAAATAATGGCTGTATTGGTTGTCACTCATTAGATGGAAGTAAAGTTGTAGGTCCAAGTTTTAAAGGTATTTATGGAAGAATAGAAAAAATCACTATCAATAATAGTTTAAAAGAGATAATTGTGGATGATGAGTATATTAAAAGCTCAATATTAAAACCAAATGATGCAATAGTTGAAGGGTATTATGCAGGAGTTATGCCTTCCTTTGAAAATATCTTAAATGATGACGAGATAAAAGCAATCATTGATTATTTAAAAACTATCAAATAGGAATACTATGTCTATAAACTTAAAAGATTTTTTAGTCTTAACAAAATTTAAATTGTCATTTGCAGTAACTCTTTCCTCTGTTTTCTCTTTTATTCTTGTAAGAGAGGAAATAAGTTTTGACATAATATATCCATTAATAGGAGTTTTACTTTTAGCACTTGGAGTTAGTGCCTTAAACCAATACCAAGAATACCTTGATGATGCAAAAATGGCAAGAACAAAAAATAGACCTATTGCATCTGGTAAAATCAGTCCAAGAGAAGGCTTAATTATCTCTTTAGGCTTAATTTTATTATCTTATATAACTATATTTTTTAGTCTAAATTATGTAGGTATAATAATTTTTACTAGTGTAATAATTTTATATAACTTTGTCTATACTAAAACAAAAAAAACAACTGTCTATGCAGCTGTTTATGGTGCAATTTTAGGGGTTATTCCTCCTCTTATTGGTTGGTTAGCTGGAGGTGGAGAAATTACTGATATTAGATTTTTGGCAATTGGACTATTTTATTTAGTTTGGCAAATACCCCATTTTTGGCTTCTTATATTAAAGTATCACAAACAGTACGAAAGTGCAGGCTTTAATACAGTTGCAAATACTTTTGGCGTACAAAGATTAGAAAGAATTACTTTTGTCTGGTTACTTTTGACAATAATTTGTGGACTATTTACAGTTGCATTATTTCCTATAAAATCAAATATTATATTTTTGCTTATTTTTCTACTAGTACTTTATACTTTATACTCTGTTTTTCAACTTAGAAAACAGCACAACTATTTAAAGGTTTTTATTGCTATAAACATCTATATAACACTACTTATGATCTTATTATCAATCAATATTTTGTTATGAAGTAATATTTGGATATAATCCTAATTTTTAGGAGAGATATGAAAGATTTTTTTAGACAATATATACCTTATTATAAAAATTATATTTTAAAATTTTTTTACGCTTTTATTGGTATGGCATTAGTTGCAGCAGGGACAAGTGGAAGTGCTTATGTTATCAAACCGCTACTTGATGAAATATTTATAGCAAAAGATGCTCATATGTTGCAGGTTCTTCCATTCATAGTTATAGCTTTATATTTTGCTAAAGGGTTTGGAGGGTATATTCAAGCATACTATATCTCATATATAGGACAAGATATTGTTAGAATAGTAAGAGATAAACTTTTAGCTCATGTTTTAACTTTAGATATTGATTTTTTTCAAAAAAGACATGGTGGAGAATTAATTTCTCGTATCACAAATGATATAAATAGAATTCAAACAGCAGTATCAAATCAAATTGCAGAATTTATTAGAGAAAGTTTAACAATCGTTGCCCTTGTTGGGGTTGTTATATATCAAAGTACAGAGTTGGCATTTTATGGCTTAGTTGTACTTCCAATGGCAATATACCCTTTAACTGTGTTAGCTAAAAAGATGAAAAAGCTATCTTTTAGATCTCAAGAATCAAATTCTGATATTACTACAAATTTAAGTGAAACATTTAATAATATAGAGATAATCAAAGCAAATTCGACTGAATTAATCGAAGCAAAGAAATTTGCAGCCCATAATAAAAACTTTTTTCATATAAATATAAAATCAGTCAAAACAAATGAACTTGTATCTCCCATAATGGAAACTTTAGGTTCAATTGCAGTTGCTGTAGTAATTGTTGTAGGTGGACATAAAGTTATTGGGGGAGAGTTAAGTGTTGGTTCATTTTTCTCTTTTATGACAGCACTATTTATGCTCTATACTCCAATAAAAAGATTATCAAGTCTATACAATAAAATGCAAGATGCCCTTGCAGCCAATGAAAGAGTTAATGAAATATTTAATACAAAAGCAACTATTCTAACAGGAAGTGACTCTTTTCCCACAAAAATAGAAGCAGTTGAGTTTAAAAATATCAAACTACAATATGATGGATTTACTGCTTTAGAAAATATTAATTTAAAAGCTTTAAGAGGTGAAAAGATAGCACTTGTTGGTGATAGTGGTGGTGGAAAATCTTCCTTAGTAAATTTGATTATCAGATTTTATGAAATAAGTGAAGGTGAAATACTTTTTAATGATAAATGTATAAAAAACATAAATATCAAATCACTTCGAGATCAAATTTCAATAGTAACCCAAAGGGTTTATATCTTCAATGATACCATCTCTGCAAATGTTGCCTATGGACAAGAAATTGATGAGGAAAGAGTAATTGAATCTCTTAAGCAAGCTCACGCATATAACTTTGTAATGTCACTTGAGAATGGGGTTCAAACAAAACTTGATGAGTTTGGAACAAACTTAAGTGGAGGTCAGAGACAAAGAATAGCAATAGCTAGAGCTTTATATAAAGACCCTCAAATATTGATTTTAGATGAAGCAACTTCAGCACTTGATAATGAGAGTGAATCAATAATTTCAGAAGTTATTGATGATGTTAGTAAAGATAGAATTACTTTTGTAATTGCACATAGATTAAGTACAATAAAAAGTGCTGATAAAATTGCAGTATTCAAAGGTGGTAAAATTGTTTGCCAAGGAACTGAATATGAGTTACTATCAAACTGCGACGAATATAAGAGACTTCATAATTTAGCAAATATTTAATAAAGAAATATTTACAAAGTTTTAGATAAAATACCAAAATATATAAAAGGAACGATTTGTTTAACTACAACACATTAAAAAAACTGTTATTTAATTTTGAACCAGAAACAGCACACAACATTGCCGAGTTTGGATTAACAAAATTACCTTATTGTAGAACACTTAATAATTATATGGTGAATAGAAATTTTATAATAGACCATAGATTATCTCAAGATATTTTAGGAATAAATTTTAAAAATCCTGTTGGTTTAGCAGCTGGATTTGATAAAAATGCAACTATGATAGAATCTATGATGGCTTTAGGTTTTGGTTTTACGGAAATTGGAACTATGACACCACGTGCACAAGATGGAAATCCAAAGCCACGAATGTTCAGATATCCAGAACAAAAAACAGTTCAAAATGCTATGGGATTTAATAACAAAGGTTCATATGATGTGGCTAAAAACCTTAGAAAAGTTTTTCCATATGTTATACCAGTTGGTGCTAATATTGGGAAAAATAAAACAACACCTGAAGATATGGCATTAAGTGATTATAAGGTTTTAATTAATAAGTTTAAAGATATTAGTGATTATATAGTGATAAATATATCTAGTCCAAATACACCAAATCTTAGGGACTTACAAAATGAAAAGTTTATCACTGAGCTTTTTTCTATGGCAAAAGAGCAAACAGATAAACCAATCTTTTTAAAAATTGCTCCTGATATGGAAGCTAAGGTTGCAATTGATTTATGTAAAACTGCTGTAAAAGCAGGAGCAGCTGGAATTATTGCTACAAATACAACTATTGATTATGATTTACTTCCAGGCTGTCAAAGCTTTGGAGGGCTAAGTGGTGCAATTCTATCACAGAAGTCATATGAACTTTTTAAAGAGATTGCCCATGAACTTTTTGGAAAAACAATTTTAATCTCAGTGGGTGGTATATCAACTCCTGAAGATGCATATAGAAGAATAAAAGCCGGAGCTTCATTAGTTCAAGTCTATTCAGGACTTATCTTTGAAGGCCCATCAATGGTAAAAAACATAAATGAAGGAATGTTAAAACTTCTTGAAGAAGATGGTTTTACAAATATAGCCCAAGCAGTTGGTGCTGATTTAAAAAAATAAAAAAGGATAAAAAGTGATAAAATTGATACTAATACAATTCTCACTTTTATTTATATTTGCAGGAGAATTAATGAGTAATAGTCTACCAAAATATTTTACAAAAACTTTAGACAATGGATTACAAATAGTAGCTATTCCTATGGATAATGGTTCAAATGTTGTATCTACTGATATCTTTTATAAAGTTGGAAGTAGAAATGAAGTTATGGGTAAAAGTGGTATAGCACACATGCTTGAACACCTAAATTTCAAATCAACTAAAAACCTAAAAGCTGGCGAATTCGATGAGATAGTAAAAGGATTTGGTGGAGTTAATAACGCTTCTACTTCATTTGACTATACGCACTATTACATAAAATCAAGTTCTAAAAACATGGGTAAATCTTTAAATCTTTTTGCTGACTTGATGGAAAACTTAACTTTAAAAGATAAAGAGTTTCAACCTGAACGTGATGTAGTTGCAGAAGAGAGACGTTGGAGAACAGATAATAATCCAATGGGATATTTACAATTTAGACTCTTCAATAATTCTTATATCTATCATCCTTATCATTGGACTCCAATTGGATTTATGAGTGATATTAAAACTTGGACAATAAAAGATATTAGAGATTTTCATAGCACTTATTATCAACCAAAAAATGCAATAGTAGTAATTGCTGGGGATATAAATAAAGATGATGTTTTTAAATTAGTTAAAAAACATTTTAAAGATATAAAAAATAAAAAAGATATTCCAACAACTGTTCACATGACTGAACCAAAAATTGATGGTGCAAAAAGAGCAATAGTTAAAAAAGATTCTCAAGTAGAGATGTTAGCTATGTCTTATCATATACCTAATTTTGAACATAAAGATCAAACAGCTCTATCAGCACTAAGTGAGCTTTTAAGTTCAGGAAAAAGTTCTATTTTACAAAAAATATTAGTTGATGAAAAAAGATTAGTAAACTCTATTTATGCATATAATATAGAACTAAAAGATCCAGGTCTTTTCTTATTTGTAGCCGTTTGTAACGAAGGTGTAGAAGCACAAGCTGTTGAAAAAGAGATTTTGAGTATAATTGATGAAATCAAAAAAGGGAAAATCCTAGAAGAAGATTTAGAAAAAATAAAAATCAATACAAAAGCTGATTTTATTTTTTCACTTGATAGTTCTAGTTCTGTTGCATCTTTATATGGGAGTTACTTTGTAAGAGATAATGTTAAACCTCTTTTTTCATATGAAGAAAATATACAAAAACTAAAACTAAAAGATATAGTCAAAGTTGCAAAAAAATATTTACAAGAAGATAACTCTACAACTTTAATTTTAAAAAAGGATGATAAAGATGGATTACAAGATAAGTAAAACAGAATTTGGTCAAAAACCTCATTTTGATTTACCAACACCTTTATTTTATCAAGAGTTAGGAGAAGATGGTTTAGTTAAACTATTTAATGATTTTTATGACTTGTTAGTTGATAGTGATATCTCTAACTTTTTTCCTCAAGATGAAGAAGAGTTAGCAAAAGTTAAATCTCACAATGTAAAGTTTTTTATTGAAGCTTGTGGTGGTCCAAAATATTATACTCAAGCAGTAGGTCACTTTGATATGATTAAGGCCCATGAGCCATTTTCAATTACAGAAAAAGCAAGAACTGAATGGCTAGGATGTATGCAACAAGTTTTAGCTAATGTAGATATTTCACAAGATGCAAAGAAAAGCTTTTGGAACTATCTAGAAACATTTTCAAAACATACGGTAAATGTTGACACAGGTCTAAAATTACCAGAAGATATAGTAAAAGTTTAAAGGAAAAGAATGAATATAATAACAGGTTCAATGACAGCATTAATTACCCCTTTCAAAAATGGGAAACTAGATACTAATTGCTATGAATATTTAATAAAAAGACAAATTGCACAAGGAATGGATGCAGTTGTTCCAGTAGGAACTACAGGAGAGAGTGCAACGCTATCGCATAGTGAACATAAAGAGTGTATAGAAATTGCAGTTGCAGTTTGTAAAGGAACTAATGTAAAAGTAATAGCTGGTGCTGGTTCAAATGCTACCCATGAAGCTTGTGATATAGCAAAACATGCACAAACTGTAGGAGCTGACGGAATATTATCTGTTGCACCATACTACAATAAACCTATGCAAGATGGACTTTATGAACACTACAAAGCAATAGCACAATCTGTTGAAATCCCAGTTATGCTTTATAACGTACCAGGACGAACTGGCGTTGATATTGAAGCAGATACAGCAATAAAACTTTTTGATGATATAAAAAATATCTATGCTATTAAAGAAGCAACGGGAAGTTTAGAGCGAGCAATTGAACTAAATGCAAAAAGAGCTGATTTTTGTGTAGTTTCAGGTGATGACCTTATTGATTTTCCAATGTTAGCAAATGGAGCAAAAGGAATCATTTCAGTAACTGCAAATTTACTTCCTAATTATAAAAGCAAATTAGTAAAATCTGTGTTTGAAGGTGATTATGAAACAGGTAGAACTATCAATAACGACCTTTATGCTTTAAATAAAATTATGTTTTGTGAAAACAATCCTATTCCAATTAAAGCTGCTATGTATTTAGCAGGATTAATAGATACTTTAGAGTATAGACTACCACTTACAAAACCAAGTGCTGAGAATATGAAAAAAATTGAAGATGTAATTAAAAACTATGAGGTAATAAAATAATGAGTAGCGAAATGAAGGGTAAAACACTAGTAATTTCTGGTGGAACAAAAGGTATAGGAAAAGAGTGTGTTTATAAATTTGCTAGCAATGGTATAAATGTTGCTTTTACATATAATTCAAACCAACAATTTGCAGAAGATATCTGTAAAGATGTTGAAGAAAAATTTGGTGTAAAATGTAAAGCATACCCTTTCAATATCCTAGAGCCAGAAAAATACAAAGAGCTGTTTTTAGAAATAGATAAAGATTTTGATAGAGTTGATTTCTTTATTTCAAACGCTATGATTTATGGTCGAGCTGTTGTTGGTGGATATGGTAAGTTTATGAAACTAAAACCTAGAGGATTAAATAATATCTATACTGCAACTGTAAATGCCTTTGTTTGTGGAGCACAACAAGCTGCTAAAAGAATGGAAAAAGTTGGTGGTGGAGCAATTGTTTCTTTATCTTCAACAGGAAACTTAGTATATATTGAAAACTATGCAGGTCATGGGACAAATAAAGCAGCAGTAGAAGCAATGGTAAGATATGCATCTACAGAACTTGGAGCTATGAATATTAGAGTAAATGCAGTATCAGGAGGTCCAATAGACACTGATGCACTTAAAGCATTTACAAACTATGAAGAAGTTAAACAAAAAACAGCTGAACTTTCTGCACTAAACAGAATTGGTCAACCAGAAGACTTGGCACAATCTTGTTATTTCTTATGTACTAATGATGCATCATGGATTACAGGTCATACTTTAATCGTTGATGGTGGGACAACTTTTAGATAATGTCAAAAGCACTAAATCTTCCAAATTTACTCGCTCTTTTAAGAATAGCATTAGCTCCGCTAATGCTTTGGTTTTTAGTTGATAGAGATTCAAGCTTCTTTTCTGCTTGGCACCCTAGCTGGCTTGACTATTTTGCTGGACTAATTTTTGTCATAGCTTCTGTTACAGATTTCTTTGATGGGTTTATTGCACGTTCTTGGAATCAAATAACAAAACTAGGTGGAATATTAGATCCTCTTGCAGATAAGATGCTTATGCTTGCGGGTTTTTTAGGTCTTATGGTAATAGATAGAGCCTCAGCTTGGGCTGTATTTTTGATACTTTCTCGTGAATTTTTTATCACAGGACTTAGAGTTGTTGCAGTAGCTGAAGGCAAAAATGTTGCCTCTACAATGGCAGGGAAAATAAAAACTGTAATTCAAATGGTTGCAATAGGTTTTTTGATTATGAATTGGCCTTTTGCAACTGAACTTTTGTGGTTAGCAGTAATTTTAACAATATATTCAGGATATGAATATATAAGAGACTATTTTAAAAACTAAGGATATTTTTGGGTACTATAACTTTTTTACTGGTTCTTTCTTTTTTAGTCTTCTTCCATGAACTAGGACATTTTTTAGCAGCACGTTATTTTGGGATAAAAGTTGAAGTATTTTCTATTGGTTTTGGAAAAAAACTTTTTTCTAAATATTGGATGGGAACAAACTGGCAATTTGCACTAATACCACTTGGTGGATATGTAAAAATGAAAGGTCAAGATGATACAAAACCTGGCTTAGTAGAAGCTGGAAATGATTCATACAACAACAAAAAACCTTGGCAAAGAATTATTATACTTTTTGCAGGTCCCTTTGCTAACTTCATCCTTGCGGCAATTTTATATTTTACAATTGCTCTACTCGGAGCAAATGCCTTAAGTCCAACTATTGGACAAGTTGTAGTTGACTCTCCTGCCCATAAGGCTGGACTAAAAGTAAATGATGAGATTTTAAGAATAAATAATACAGATGTTAAGCAGTGGAAAGATATTGGTAAACAAATTATAAATTCACAAGGTGCATTAAAATTTTATATTAAAAGAGATGGAGTAATACTTAGTAAAGTAATAAGACCTCATATTAGTGATAGTGAAAATATTTTTAAAGAAAAAATCAAAAAAAGAATGATAGGTATTGCACCAGCTCCAAAAGTTGTAACCTTAAATATGACGCCTATTGAGTCTTTAGTTTTTGCCTATGACACAACAATAGAATCATCAAAAATGATTTTTAAAGGTGTTCAAAAACTAATTCAAGGGGTAATTCCTAGTAGTGAAGTTGGTGGAGTTATAACAATAGGAAAAGTAATCTCAGATGCAAGTCAATCAAGTATTATTGCACTTTTAACAATTACTGCACTAATTTCAGTAAATTTGGGAGTTTTAAATCTTCTTCCAATACCAGCTCTTGATGGTGGACATATTATGTTTAACCTTTATGAAATCATTACAAGAAGAAAGCCTAGTGATAAAGCATTTTTATACTTAACTGTTGCAGGATGGGTAATCCTTGCTTCACTTATGCTTTTAGGTATCTACAATGATATCAACAGATTATTAAAGTAGGAGAATAGATGTTAACAAAAGAGTTAGCTGTAGAAAATTTAGACAAAGTTATAGAAAAAGTTGAAGCAGCAAGACTTCAAGTTTCACATCACCATATAGTAAAAATAATAGCTATTAGTAAATATAGCCAAGCAGATGAAGTGGCAACACTATATAATGCAGGGCAAAGAGCATATGGGGAAAATAAAGTTCAAGATTTAAAAGAAAAAATGGAGATACTTGAAGAGTTACCTTTAGAGTGGCACTTTGTAGGAAGACTTCAGAAAAATAAGATAAACAATCTTATTGACTTAAATCCAACACTAATTCAATCAATTGACTCACTTGATTTGGCAATTGAATTAAATAAAAAACTTGAAGCAAAAAATAAAAAAATAAATGCCCTTCTTCAAATTAACTCAGCATATGAGGAATCAAAAGCTGGTGTTATGCCAGAAGAGGCAATTGAAGTTTATAAAAATATAATTGAATCTTGCCCAAATATTAGTTTAAAAGGTGTAATGAGTATAGGTGCGCATGTTGAAGATGAAGATACTATAAAAAAATCTTTTGAAACAACTAAAAAAATCTTTGATGAACTTCAACCCTTAGGTGCAAAATATTGTTCTATGGGTATGAGCGGTGATTTTGAGTTAGCTATTACATGTGGTTCAAATATGATTCGAGTAGGTTCAAGTCTATTTAAATAGACTTTTCCTAAATTTATTTATATACTTAAAAACGATTTAACCACACACTCTATTCTATTTTCTATATCACTTCCATCTTGTTTCATATAATCAGTTTGTATTTTATAAACTATTTTTTCATTTAATTTAAACTCAAAAAGTAAATATCCCGCATATAGTTTCGCTTTTGGATTTTTTTTCTTATTATCATCTTTATCATTCTCATAAATATAATAATCTATTACAAGCTTTTCATCGGTTTTTATTATGTCAGTTATAGGGATATTTCTTTTTAAAATATCATCTGCTAAGTTAGCATTTAAATTGTTTTTTAAAACAGTTGGCATAAAAACAGAGTAGATAATATTTGATTTGATAATATAGTTTTTAGACGTAAATAGTTTTTGTACTTTAGCTATATTTGTTTTATCATAAATGGACTCAAAGGTTACTGTTTGCTGTTGGCAAACAACTCTTTTTGATTTTATACTTTTTTTATTTAAATTTGAATAGATACCATATGAAAAAAATAGAATTACTCCAATAAGAATAACTAATAAAATTCTATTCAAAAAAAACCTTTATATAGTAATTTGTAAAAGATTATATTGAATAAATCATAAAATAAATGTTAAAAATTACATAAGATTTTCTTATACTATTGCTTCACCTAACATACCAACAATAAAACCAAAATTTACCCCAAGGGCAATAAGTCTTCTTTTTTTATATTGCAACAGTGGTGCAATATCTTGGAAAATAATATACATTATACCACCTGCTGAAAAAAGCATCAAAGAAGATGTGATTTCTATTCTTTCATCTAAGAAAAAATACCCTGACAAGGAAAAGAATAGTCCCACAAAACTTAAAATAAACAGCAGTTTTAGTGACTTTTTTGTTGAGTGATTTAATCTTTTTAATTCAATATATGAATTAAAAGATTCAGGCAAATTTTGTAAAGCAATAAAAATAGAAAGTAAGATTCCAGTTTTATGGTCATAAACAAAAACAGCTCCAAGAGCTATTGATTCGGGTATAAAGTCCAACAACATAGCTATTACTTGTGGTAATTTGTATCTATTTTTTTCAACAAATTTATCAAAATAATAAAAACTCACTCCTCCCAATATAAAAAGAGTACAGCTTAGTAAAATAGAGATTTCTACCATGCCTTTTGGAACAAGTACAAAGGCAATAGCTGAAAGCATAATACCAGTTGCAAAAGCTATTAGATAATGAATCGTCATCTCTTTTAGCTCTTTGTTATGTACCCTATTTTCAAAATACCAAGAAATCAAACCTCCAATAAATACGGTAGACCCTGATAATAATGAAAATAGAATAATTTCAAAAAACATTTTAGTTTAGTGAGTTTTTGAACTTCTTCAACTCTTCTTCTATACTTGGAACTCTCATAAAGTGTTCACCTATTAGAAAAGCATCTGCTCCTATTTGGCTTAAGTGTTTTATTATTTCAGTATTGCTTACTCCACTTTCTGCAACTATGATTTTGCCATTTGGAATCATTGGTATTAATTTTTCACAAAGGGTCATATCCATTTCCATTGTTTCTAGATTTCTATGGTTGATTCCTACGATATGTGCTCCACATTTCATAGCTTTTGTTAAATCTTCTTTATCATGTACTTCTACTAATACTTCTAATCCTAAATGAAGAGCATATTCATATAACTCTTTTAAATCTTTAGTTGATAAGCTTTTTGCAATAAGAAGTATAAAATCAGCTCCATAAACTAAAGCTTCTACGATTTGATATTTATCCAAAATAAAATCTTTTCTAAGAAGTGGTGTTGGAACATATCTTCTTATTTGTGTAAGATACTCCAAATTTCCTTGGAAATAGTGAGGTTCTGTTAGTACAGAAATTGCATTTGCTCCAGTGTTTGAGTACTCTTGTGCTATCTTAAGTGGATCAAAATCCTCTTTTATAATTCCCTTACTAGGACTTGCTCTTTTAACTTCAGCAATGATTCTAATTGGTTCTTCTTTAGTTGATGTAAGATAAGGCTTAACATCCCTTGGTGCATATGGGTTAGAACTTAAACTTCTTCCAAGTAATTCAAGTGGCAAATCTTTTTTTCTTTTTTCCACATCTTCTAAAGTTCTTCTGTTTATCTCATCTAAAATCATTTTTTACTACACTCCTTAATTTTCTTCCAATGAAGTTTAATCTCACTTTCGTTTAGACCAACTTCATCAACAACTCTCTTCATAGATTTATAAGCCTCTGCACAATTTCCTAACTTATAATTAGCCCAAGCCTTTGAATCTAAATATGCTATATTGTTAGGTGCTTTTTCTAAGGCACTTTCAACATACTCTAAACCCTTTTTAACATCAATATCATAGTCAATTAACAAATATCCTAAATAGTTCTGATATACATGACTATCTAGTACTGTTAATACATCATTGAACTTTTTAATAACATTATTTAAGACTTTTTTCTTATTTTCTGCTGTTTCAAACTCTAAAATTGCTATTTGTGCTAGAAAATCTATATTGCCATCTTCCCTATAGAGTTTACGAACTAATTTCAAAGCTTTTAGGGGTTGATTTGTTCTTTTATATAAATTGACTAATTTTACATTATCGATTTTTTCTTTTTCTAAAAAAGAGATGGCTTCATTGATATCTTTTTTTTCTATGTATGTTATTAAAAGTTTATATGTTTTGTTTGCCATATCTTTATTTCCAGCATCTCTATTAGCTTGATATGACCTTTTTAATACTGATATAATACCATCTATATTATTTTGCTCTTGATAAATAGATACTAGCTTTGAACAGACAATTGAATCACATCCATAAAGTCTAACATGAGTCTCAAGATATGCTAAAGCTTCAGCTTTTCTGTTTAAATATGCATATAAAATATTTACTAAATTGAAAAGTGTATTTGAGTTATTGTTCATTGAGTATGAAGTTTCAAAATATGAAGCAGCTTTTGTATACTCTTTTTTTACAAAATAAACATTTGCCAAAACTTCATAATTTAGTGCAGTTTTGTATTTGCTTAAAAGTTCTTGTGCAACACTTAATGCTTTATCTGTCTTATTTAAGTTAAGCAAAGAAACACAGTATATTCTAGTTATTAGTTCCTGTTCATCTATATCTTTTTTTAAATGACTTGGTACTTTTTTAACTATATCTTGAAAGTTTCCTGTTGCAAGAGATGCTCTTAAATACTTTATAAAATACTCATAGTTTTGTGTGTTCTCAAATAATTTTTCATATAAAGCTCTTGCTTCATTTGTTTTGTCTTGTTTCTCATACTCTAAAGCATATAAAATATATAAATCTTCATTGAAGTTTGCTTCTTTTGCAAATAAAGAAGAAATAAATATAAATATAACTAAATATCTTTTATAGCAGGACACTCTTCTTTTACCTCTTTAACTCTATTTTTAAAATAATCCCAAAAAGGGAAAGTTCTGCACTGTTTTGGTCTAGCTTCATAAACAGAACACTGTTTTTTTTCTAAATCAAAAAATATGCATGCATAATTATCTTCTGATAATTTTTTCTCATTTATAGAATAGTTATACCCTATTCTTCTTAAGTAATTGTGTAGCAAATCTTCTAATTCTATATTTAGATGTTTGGCTAACTCTTCACATTCACTTTTAGCTATCCAAATATAACCGCTCTCACCTATACAGCAATTACCTTCACAAGTATCACATGCTTTTGGATTGAAGCCATAGGTAAAACCATCTTGTTTTATTATTTCATTCATATTTCAACTTTTATACTATGAGTTGACGATACCTTATAAATATCTTGAACCTCATTTGTAAAATCTTCCCCATCAAAAACGATGAGTGGACTTAAAATTTTCATCAAAGATTTTGAATTTTTTCTTGCATATATTAAAACCAAAGTGGCATCTTTTCCCAGCTTTGGATGTACAAACTGTATTGACTCTATATTAAATTTAAACTCATTTAAAGTTAATATAATATCATTTAACTGCTTAACATCATAACAGAAGAAAAACTTACCATTTTGATTTAATATTTTTGATGTTTTTGATATAAAATCAACCAAAGGCATAGAGTCATTATATCTTGCAATCTTTATATTTTCATTTTCACTTTTTACTACACTACTATGATAAAAAGGAGGGTTTGATACACATATATCAAATAATTTATCAAAACTTATATCTTGATATTTCCCTTTATATATTTTTGAGTCTATTTTATTGTTTTTTGAGTTTATTTTACTTAGCTCTTGAAACTTCTCTTGCAGTTCACATTGATTGAGGTTTAACTTTGCATTATCTCTAGCAACAAGAAGGCCAAGTATTCCACTTCCACTGCCTATATCTAAAAGTTCACCTTTTATATTTTTAAAGATTTTTAAATTAGTATTTATAAAATGATGCAAAAAATGAGTATCACTGTTATAGCAATATCCATCATGGGGTTGATATAGAAGCAAAAATAGCCTTTTTATTTTTTGATATTGTACTAAAAACTCTCTAATAATGATTTGAAACTACTATTTTAATTTATATAAAGATTTAGTCTTTATTAGATATTATTTTTAAATACAATTTAATATTTTTATTTAATAAAAATAAAAGGAGATAAAATGACAATAATGGAAACTCCAATAAATACTCCAGTTTGGGTAGATGCAAAAAGGTGTAAAGCCTGTGATATCTGTGCATCTTTGTGTCCAGCAGGAGTTATAGCTATGGATTACGACTCTACATCAACTCTTGGTTCAATGGTAAGAATTATTTCAAAAGAATCATGTATTGGCTGTGGTGAGTGTGAACTTGCCTGTCCTGACTTTGCTATTTCGGTAGCAAGTAAAGATGATTATAAATTCTCAAAACTTACAGAAGAAGCAAAACAGAGAGCACGAATACTAAAAGAAAACAATTTCAGAATCAAGGAATAATAATGTCAAGAGAAATTATAAGTACTGGAAATGAACTTTCAGCAATTGCATCAGTTGATGCAGGTTGTGAGTTCTTTTCTGGATATCCAATTACTCCCTCAAGTGAAGTTATGCATGTAATATCTGATTTGCTTCCAGCATCAGGTGGTGCTGCTATTCAAATGGAAGATGAGATTGCAGGAATTTGTGCAGCCTTAGGTGCATCAATGAGTGGTAAAAGATCACTTACAGCTACAAGTGGTCCAGGGATTTCACTTAAAGCTGAAAATATTGGTCTTGGTTTTATTGCAGAAGTTCCCCTTGTAATTGTAAATGTTATGAGAGGAGGACCATCAACTGGACTTCCTACACGTGTAGCACAAGGTGATATCTTACAAGCTAAAAATCCTACACATGGAGATTATAACTCTATTACTTTATGTGCAGGAAATTTAGCTGAGTGTTATACAGAAACAGTTCGAGCTTTTAATTTAGCAGATAGATTTATGCAACCAGTTTTTGTACTACTTGACGAAACAATAGGACATATGAGTGGAAAAGCAGTTCTACCAACTCTTGAAGAGGTAAAAAAAGGAATTGTTCCAAGAAAAGTCTTTGAAGGTGACCCAAGTGAATATGAACCTTATAATGTAGCAGATGACCAACCAGCTGTTTTAAATCCTATGTTTAAAGGTTACAAATATCACTACACTGGACTTCATCATGACTTTAATGGACATCCAACAGAAGATGAAACTATGTGTGAAAATCTAATAGAGAGACTATTTAGAAAAGTAGATGCACACCTTGATGAAATAGAATCATATGAAGAGTATGAACTTGAAGATGCTGATATTATGATTATCGCTTATGGTTCTTTATCTCTTTCTGCAAAAGAAGCAGTTAATAGACTAAGAGAAGAAGGTGTAAAAGTTGGACTTTTTAGACCAATAACACTTTGGCCAAGTCCTGCTAAAAAGATAAAAGAGTTATGTGATAAGTTTGAAAAAGTATTAGTTTGTGAGCTAAATCTTGGGCAATATATTCAAGAGATTCAAAGAGTAAGTGGAAGATTAGATTTTGAAACAATGTTTAAAGCAAATGGTAGACCAATAGCACCACTTGAAATAGTAAAAAAAATCAAAGGAATGTAAGATGGCTTTTAATTATGATAAATATTTACGAATAAATAAAATGCCAACTTTATGGTGTTGGGGTTGTGGAGATGGTGTTATTTTAAAAGCCCTACTTAGAGCTATCGATGGGCTTGGTTGGGATATGAATGATGTATGTGTAGTATCTGGAATTGGTTGTTCTGGAAGATTTTCTTCATATATGAACTGCAATACAGTTCATACTACTCATGGAAGAGCAATAGCCTATGCCACAGGTATCAAAATGGCAAACCCAGACAAACATGTTATTTGTGTAACTGGAGATGGAGATGGTCTTGCAATTGGGGGGAATCATACAATTCATGGATGTAGAAGAAATATAGATATAAATCATATAGTTGTAAATAACTTCATATATGGTTTAACAAACTCACAAACAAGTCCAACAACTCCACAGGGAATGTGGACTGTTACTATGAAAAGAGGAAATATTGACCCTACTTTTGACCCTTGTAATTTAGCAATCGCAGCGGGTGCATCTTTTGTAGCTAGAGAGAGTGTAAACGAACCTAAAAAATTAGAGAGACTTTTTACAAAAGGTTTAAATCATAATGGATATGCTTTTTTTGATATTTTTTCAAACTGTCATATAAACCTAGGAAGAAAAAACAAAATGAACTCTGCAATGGAAAATCTTAATTGGATAGATGAAATTACAGTTGCAAAAAATAAATTTGAAAAACTAAGTGATGAAGAAAAAGTTGGCAAATTTCCAACTGGCATTTTAAAACAAGATGAAGAAGCAAAAGAGTACACAGACCAGTATGAAAAAGTAAAAACTGCACATAAAAACAAAACAGCTGTAGTGTTATAAGGAAAGATAATGAGTAAGATTTTGATGAGATTTACAGGTGTCGGTGGTCAAGGTGTTTTACTAGCAGGTGCAATCTTTGCAGCAGCAAAAATCAATGCAGGTGGATATGGTCTAAAAACAGCCACATATACCTCACAAGTAAGAGGAGGAGCAACTGTTGTTGATATAACACTAGATGATAAAGAAATCCTTTACCCATATGCAAATGATGGAGAGATAGACTTTATGTTATCAGTTGCCCAAGTTTCATATGACCAGTTTAAAGAGGGTGTAAAAGAAGGTGGAGTAATTGTAGTAGAACCAAACCTAGTAAAACCCACAGATGAAGATAAAAAAAGATGGAAAATCTATGAAATCCCAATCATAACAATAGCAAAAGAAGAAGTAGGAAATGTAATCACCCAATCAGTCCTAGCTTTAGCTATTGCTAACTATATGACAGGTGAAAGTGTAGACAATAATACCTTGCGAGAAACCATGCTCTCAAAAGTACCAGCAAAAGTACATGAGATAAACAACAAAGCCTTTGATTTAGGTTTGGAGTATGCTAGACAGGTTTCTGGCTAATATTTTATTAAAGCTTATCATTTGCAATAGGCTCATTACTTATTGACTTTGTAGCTCATTTGTGCTACACTCAATAAAAAGGATTATAAATGCTTAATGCAACAGTAAGAGCTAGAGTAGATAGCCAATTAAAAGAAGAAACAGAATCAATATTTAAAAGTTTAGGTCTGAATACTTCTCAAGCGATTGTTATGTTTTTAAATATGGTAAAACTAAACAATGGTATTCCATTTGAGATAAAAATTCCAAATAAAGATACATTAAAAGCAATGAAAGAAGCAAAAGAGTTTAAAGGAGATGAAATTTCTCTAAAAGATTTATAAAATAATGTATAAACTATTTAGAACAAAACAATTTGTAAAAGATTATGATAAAACTAAGTTATCAGATAAACACTATGAAAAGTATATAAAATTTGTTTCTTCATTACTTGAAAATAAAAAGCTTCCTGATGAAGCTTTAGACCATGACCTTATTGGTAATTATAAAGGTTTTAGAGAATGCCATATTAGTGGAGATATGCTCTTAGTATATATAATAGATGATGGTTATGTTAAACTAACAAGAATAGGCACTCACAGTCAGTTATTTAAGAATTAAAAAAGATGCCTGTCCCCCTTTATTCATGACCCCGATGTCTATGTTATATAGATATACCTATTTTTGCTAATAAATCTTTAAATTTCATAGGTTTATATTTATGATAAATTAAAGCAAAAAAAATTCCAATTATAACTAAACCTGGATTAGTATCAACTCCAAATAAATTAAATATACTACCAAAAGCTAAAATAAAAAAAATCCATAGTATTATTAAGCTCAAATAAGCAACAAAATATTGTAAATATTTAATCATTTTATTTTCCTCTTTTATTATTGATAAAGGGAGGCAGGTACAATTAATAAATAACGTCACTTACACTCTCCAAGATAAACAATAAATTACTTTATTGTTTTATAAAAACTTTATCTAAAAATATCTAAAAACTCTGATTTTTGTTCAAATCAAGGCAGACAAAATATTAATAAAGGAGCTTACTAAAGTAAGTGAGTGTAATTAATATTGCAGTCGAACGCAGAGTTGGGCAAAAAGCTGAGTTTTTATTTTATGTAGGTTCGGTAGATGTTTATCTTATCTTCCAATCTCTTTGACAAAAACGGATTAGCATTTTTCAAACAACTAAGTATAAACTTCGATTCTTGAAAATAACTATATATTTTCTCATTATCCCAAGATGCTGGTGGCTTTTGTAGGTTTGAAATTCTATCTGCTAATTTTACACATTGTACTGCATAATTTTGAGTTAGAAGTCTATTTATACTATCAGCCATTTGCTGTTTTTTAGACTCTATATTTGGATCTTTTGATAAGGCTTCAACTCCACTTGCAATCTCATCCCCAAACTCTTCAATTAGTTCACTAATAGTTACATTTGTATCTTCTAATACATCATGAAGTAGAGCAACTGATATTGCAAAGTCTGCATCTTCTATTTTTACATTGCCTTGCTCACAAGCATGCATCATCTCCATTGCTACTGCTGTAAGATGAGTAAGATAAGGTAAGCCATGTGGTGTTTTTTGCTCACCGTGTACCTTTGCTGCATAGTTTAGTGCTTTTAGGTATTTTTCTTGTGAAAACATTACTTTTCCTTTTCTTTATTTTTTTGTTTATGTTTATTGTTAATTATATTATCTGATTTTGAAAAAGCTATTAAATCTTCAGCTGTGATAATTTTTTCAGATAACTTTGATATAGACTCTTTTAAAATATAACTTGTACTTAAGGCATCACTATAAGCTCTATGTTGAGTATCTATATTTATATGCAATAAATCCTTTAAAAAATCCAATCCATATCTTTGTGCCTCAATTGTTCTTTTTGCTAAATCAATAGTACAAAGTTTTCTATTTTGCAGTTCACCTAAATTGTACTTTTTAAAAGACTCAGAGATAAATCTATAATCAAACTTAATATCGTGTGCAACAAAAACATCATCTTCTAAAAATATTTTAAACTCTTCAAGTACAGTTTTTAAGACCGGTGCATCTTTTAACATAGAGGGAGTTATATTTGTCACTTCTTGGATATATGGCGGTACATCTTTTGCGTAAACAAGGGATTCATAGCTATCTATTATCTGCCCATTTTTAAGTTTAACTGCCCCTATTTCTATGACTTGCCCATTTTTTACATTACTTCCATTTGTCTCAATATCCACTATACAAAAAACTTGTTCAGATAAAGAGTTTATGTTTGTTTTTAAAAAGACTTTATCATTTATTATTTCTAAGGGTAAACCATTTGATAGAAGAAGTTCAAGTTCTAAAAAAGCATCATCAAAAAATGTATTTTTAAGTGATTCAATTAAGCTAAGCAACTCATCTAAAGTAGATAATCCTTTTTTTATTTTTGATACAATAATATCACTGTTTGAAGGTACGATTTGTTTCTTAGATTTCATGGGCAACTTTTATAAAGTCTATCATTTTTTGTCTGTCTTTTTTACCTTTACTTTGTTCTACTCCACTGCTAACATCAACACCATAAAAACCAAAACCTTTTAACTCACTCAAGTTTTCAGTTTTTAATCCACCAGCAATAATTATTTTAGAACAATCAACACCCTCAAACCAATCAAGAGCTATACGCTTGCCCTCTCCACCAAAACCTGGAACAAAAGCATCTACTAACATAAAGTTCTCTTCTAAGTCTTCTAAGTCCTCTTTTGAAGCTACTCTTTCAACTTTTACATGTTTTATTTCTAGATTATCAAACTCTGTGGTATCTTCATCATCAATTATTTGTGCCAATTGCATATGGGCAACTTTACAAATATCATTTATGTGTTTTGATGACTCATTTACAAAAAGCCCTACTGTTTGTATAAAAGGAGGAAGTTGCTCAACTATTTTTTTAGCATCAATGGGTCTAATATATCTAGGACTTGGCTCATAAAATACAAATCCTAAAGCATCTGCTCCTGCATTAATAGCATCAATAGCATCTTCTAAATTTGTAATACCACAAATCTTTACTCGCATAACTTATACCTGAAGGCTTTTTATAGCTTTAGAATAGTCATCTTGAGAGAAGACAAAAGAACCTGCAACAACCACATCAACACCAGCAGCTTTTAGTTCATGAATATTTTTATCGTTTACTCCACCATCTACTTCAATAAGGCAGTTTGGGTTTCTTTTATTTATAAGCTCTTTTAGTTTTTTACTCTTTTCAACAACACTTTTAATAAATTTTTGTCCACCAAAACCTGGATTAACTGACATTAGTAAAACCATATCTAAATCTTCTAGTAAGTATTCGATTGACTCAGGAGTTGAGTGAGGATTTAGTACAATTGCTGGTTTTATTCCATAATCTCTTATTTTTTGGATAAGTCTATGTGGATGTTTTTCACTCTCTATATGAAATGAGATATATTCAGGTTTTAAAGGTGCAAATAAATCCACAAAAAAAGTATTGTTTTCTACCATTAAATGTACATCAAGAGGTTTAGTTGCTATTTTTGCAACAGGGTTTACAACAACAGGTCCTAGTGTCATATTTGGTACAAAATGACCATCCATAACGTCCACATGAATCAAATCACAGCCACCATCACAGATAGCTTTTATCTCTTCATTTAATTTCCCAAAATCAGCTGATAGTATCGAAGGAGCAACTAACATAAAAATACCTTTTTCTTTAATTGTGGCGATTATATCATTTTATAGTTTTATTTTACTTTTTATGCTAATATTGTGCCAACTTATTTAAGGCTTATGTAAATGAAACAACTTCTACTATCTATTTTTTTAATCTCAGCAATATTTGCAAATGAAAATTTGGATGAACTCTATGCAAAAGCTAAAAAATTTGAAGATGAACACAACTATAAAGAGGCTATGCTTATATATAAACAAATAGCAAAGTCTGAAACTAATGATAAAATTACTTTTATAGATGAAGACAAAGAAGCAGAAGTAAAAGCTACAAAAAAGGTTTTAGATACAATTGAAGATAAAGAGACAAGAAACACTTTATCTCAAATATTAGCCTCTTCTTTTGACCTATATCCATACAATGAAAACTATCTTCTACCTTTTTCATATAGTTCAAAACTTGATGATGGAAGAAAAGATTTTGAAACAGTATTTCAACTAAGTGTTAAAAAGCCTATTTCTTATAACTTTTTTGGTTTAAAAGAGAGTATAAACTTCGCATATACTCAAAAGTCTTGGTGGCAACTATATTCTGAATCATCACCTTTTAGAGAGACAAATTATAAGCCTGAAGTTTTTGTTATGATTCCATATGGTAAAAAAAACAAAACCTCTTTAAAAGCCTTAAAGTTTGGATTTTTACATGAATCAAATGGCCAAGCCCAAGCAAAATCTAGATCATGGAACCGATTATATGCCCAAAGTTATTTTCAATTTTCAAGTCTATTTTTCAGCCCAAGAATTTGGTATAGAATACCAGATGGACAAAATGATGATAATCCAGATATAGAAGACTATCTTGGATATGGGGATTTAACTTTTGATTTACCATATAAAAAACACACTTTTAAATTACTGCTTAGAAATAATCTAAAATTTGATGATTCAAATAAAGGTTTTGCAGAACTTAGCTGGACTTTCCCTTTACTAAACTCAAAAAATACTTTTGGATATGTTCAAGTATCAAGTGGTTATGGGGATAGTTTAATTGATTATAATGAAGAAATAAATCGAATAAGCTTTGGAATTAGCCTTTCAAGATAAAACTTACACTTAACTAACACTTTCTTCATATACTTTCACATCTTTAAAAAAAGGAGTGAAATATGAAGTTAGGTAAACAAATAGCAATTTTTGCAATATTAGGGGCAACGGGATTATTCGCTGCTGGAATTAATGATGTAAATGTATTAGTAGATAAAATCAATACAGCTACTAATTTAAATGAAAGAAGCCAACTATTGAAGAAACTTGATGCAAAGCTTTCATCAATGGGGCAAGAAGACCTTATTACCGCTCAGCAAATTATTAATACTAAACTAAAAATATCTAAAGTTCTTTAAGTAGTAAAAATCATCTTTGAATTTTTCAAAGGTGATTTTTACTCAAGCTATTTAAAAGTAAGCTCTATCTTTGTACCCTTATCAATCACACTAGTTATACTAATATTTATATCCAAAATATCACAAAGCTGTTTTACAATACTCATGCCAATACCAAGTCCGGTCTCATTCTCTTTATAATATCTTTGAAATACTTTTTTAACATTTTTTATACCAATACCACTATCTTCTATAATAAGTTTTTGTTCACTTGCACTAATATTTACTTCACCATTTTTTTTATTATATTTACAAGCATTTGTTAAAAGATTATCGATAATACGTTCCATTGCATTTTTATTGCTTTTTATGAAAACATTTTGCATATTTTTATTAAATTTGATTTTAGGATATAACTTTTGTAAAATTTCAATCTTTTCATCTACCAATTTACTAAGAGATACTTCTTCAGTTTTTGATATCTGTTTAGGAGTTATTAGTTCTAGATTTTTATAAAGAGAAGATATAGTTTTAGCACTTAACTCTATTCTTTCAGTCTCTTCAAAATCTCCACGTCTTTTTAATAATTTTGAATTTAACAAAATAGAAGTTGCAGGGGTATTTAAATCATGAATTAAATCTTTTAGAAAATCTTCTAAAAGATGAAGTGCTTCTTTCATTGGTCGCAGAGAATATAGGGCAAAACCAACAGAGATAAAAAGTAGAAAAAAGAAGATTACAACTGAAAACTTAAAAATATCTACTAGAAAATCATAATAAACTTTTTCATACTTCTTTTTGTCATAAATTACTTTTAAAAGATATGGACCTGTTGAGGGTATTTGAAAATAAGCGCAAAGTCCCTCTTTGCAATGATAGATTTTAAAAAGTTGTTTTTCTTTATTATCCTCAACAATATCAAGGCTAAACGTATCACCTTTAAAATCAAAAGTATAATCTTTCATTTGATATAAAATATTTTGTTCTATATCTTTAACTTTATCACTGTGATACATATATAAAACTATACTTGCAAGTATAAATAAAGGAATAAAAAAAAGAGAAATAGTAGTAATTAAAGACTTTTTTTCATAGTTTTTCAAGTTTGTATCCTACACCTTTTATATTTGAAATATCTAAATCTAAAAGCTTTTTTAATTTACTAATTAAAACACGAAGTGCTGGTTCACTAGGCTTATTCATATAATCAAAAAAAGTAGATTTGTTTACAGTCATACCAATATTTCTTATAAGAAGTGAAAAGACTTCTTTTTCTACACTTCCCAAGGGCACTTCAATATCATCTTTTAATACCCTACTTTCTAGTAAATCAAATGTAATATTTTTGTATTGAAGAACAGGATTTTTCCGTTTTAAAGTTGCTTGAATACGAGCTAACAACTCATCTAAATCAAAAGGCTTTTTTATATAATCATCACAACCATAGTCAAACCCCTTTAGGGTAGATTTTATGTCAATTAGTGCTGTTATGAAAAAAGTAGGTGTATTATCATCTGCTTGACGCAAAAGCTTTAAGGTCTCCATTCCATCAAGCAAAGGTACATTTATATCAAATAAATAAAGATCATATTTATTATCATATGTATACTCAATAACCTCTTCTCCATCAGATACTAATGTAACATCATAATTTTCTTGTTCTAAAATTTGCACCATAGTTTGGGCTAAAATTGTATCATCTTCTAAAAGTAAGATTTTTATTTTTTTATTCATTTATCAAGTACTTTATCATCAAAAAGTTTAATTGGCACTTTCTGTTTTGCTTTTATTATGGCATTTGATTCTTCTCTAGCTTTTTTATTTTTTTTTGCTAAGGCCACTTTTAATTTTTCTATTAATTGCTTTTTTTCTTGGGGTGTTGAAGCTTGATTAACTTTTTCTAGAAGAGTTTCCACTACTTTTTCTTTAGCAAATAATTGCAAAGTCATAGAAAAGATAAATATAATTATTAAACTTTTTAATCTCACTATTTAACCTTTTGTTTTTCTAAAGTCTCTATACTATTTTTTAACTTTTCGAAAGGATGTATATAAAAGCTTTTTAGACTGCAATTTCCTTTTTTTGATAAGTTGTAATTAGCATCATAAGACTCTTTTGCAGCATTTATATTTTTTGCAAAAATTGTTGAAGATTTACTCTCTATTAAAAAAAGCTGTGCTTTTGCACCTACTGTATCATTTTTTGAAAAGTAGCCTTTTTCAAACTCTTCTTGTATATATGTAGAGGCATAATCCATAGCTTTTTTATATTTATTACAATTTTTATCTCTAATAATCTCTTTTGAAGACTCACTCTTTTTTTCACCTATAGAAAAATCTTTTTGGCTACACCCAATTAGTGTTATTGAAAGAGCTGTTATAAAACATACTTGCAATAGTTTATACATCTATATTTTTCCTTTTACAATAAAACAGCGTTCATATTTGTATTTTTTATTTATTCCCTATTACTATTAGATTTATATGGGAAAATACTTAATAATTATAATGGAATATAAAACCTAAATATCACTACAAACTCCACTATTAAGGCCTGTATTATAATAGAATATTCATTAAACATCAAGACAATTTTTTTGCCAATAAAGAATCTTTGATTAAAAAATTTGAACTAATATTTAACTTACACTTTATTTATATACTTCCACACATAAAAAATCAAGGAGATATAAAAATGAAATTAGGTAAAAAATTAGCTATCTTAGCAATTGTAGGAACAACAAGTTTGTTTGCATCAGGAGTATCTGATGTTAGTCAATTAGTTTATAAAATCAATAATACTGCTGATGTGAAAATAAGAGCAGAGTTATTAAAAGAGCTTGACACGAAACTTACAAATATGGATAAAAAAGAGCTGCCTGCCGCACAAGAGATTGTTAGTAACAAACTACAATTAGCTAAAGTTCTAGAAAGATAATGTTAAAAAACTATTTCTATAAATATTATTTAACAATTAAAAATAGCTGGTTAATCTATATTTTCTAAAGTTCTATTTAGATAATTTCTTTTCCATAAACCACATAAACGAAAACATCAATCCTGGTGTTTTCGCTTTATTTTCATCATAAATAAACTCTTCATAATCATCAACTTTCAAATACACAGTCTCAATCTCTTCATCATGAATTCCACCACCACTGTGTTTTTTCATACTATCATCTATTTTGGCATAATATAGGTGTTGTTTTGCTCCACTTACTCCAACATTTGTATAAAAAGAGGTTATTTTTTCTATATTTTCTATAGGAACATCATATCCACACTCTTCATCTATCTCTTCTTTTACAATCATTTCTAAAGAGATATCCTTATCAATAATCCCTGCACAAAGTTCATAAGTACATAGGTTTGAGTTATCATTTAAATAAACAGGTGGTCGAAACTGTTTTACTAATAAAAATGCATTTTTATTTACATTGTAAAGTAAGACAGATACAGAATCAAAACTCTTAACTGCTTCCCATGACTTTTTTACACCATTTTGCTTATATGTTATTTTTACAGGGTGTACAAATTTTGTATTATTTAACTCAGATGTTTCAAAATTTTTTATAATATTATTCATAAAATAGCCTTTATATTTTGATATTCTATACAAAAATTATTTAAAGAAAGTAAACATATAGTAAAATACATATAAGCTACAAAGTATAAGGTTGAAAATGCAATTAAAATATGTAGGGCCCAAACCTATGATTTCGGAACATGGTATAAGTTTTAAAGATGGTAAAGAAGACAAATATGTATATATTCAAAATGCAATAGAGATTCTACATGCACTAAATCATGAATATATAAAAGGTAAAGTATATAAATATGATCCTGACTTTACAAACTTGTCAGATCAAGAGGTAGAAGATACTATTACAAAGTATAAACCTGAATTAAAAGATACAATTGAAAAAGAGGTAGACTCTTATGAAATTTATTTAAAAGCGGAGATTGAAAATATAAAAGATTCGCATCCTCTTTTAAGTGATTTAGAACTAAATGCCCTAAAAAACAATTTAGAGATAATGCATGAATATAGAGTTCAAAGAGCAATAAACAAAATCTATTATATGCATATTATAGAAATAATCTCAAACTTAATCAAAGAGCATAAAATAAGAGATATTAGTATTCCTTTTAATGAAAAGTTTTGGCATGTATTACAGACTATTCAAGGATATTTGGCTCAAGGTAAAACTTCTGTTGAGTCAAAGCTTATTGAAAACGAAAATTGTACTTTAGAGTTACAAATAAGATTCTAGTTATTGGAGATAAAATAGGTGGGGAAAAGCACATTTAATTTATTTAAAAACTTAACTATAAAAGTCGATTTAGACAATAATATAATTAAGGCAAACTCTGCTTTTCTAAAGTTTATCAATAAAAATATTGAAGATGTTTTAGGAAAAAAAGAGAGTGATTTTTTCAAACAACTCAACTTATCAAATAATTCAAAACAGATTTTAGATGAAACAATTGAAATAAACAAAGAGATATATTATTTCAAAATAAAAAGAGTTCTAGTAAAAAAAATTAACAAAGAGCCCTATATAAAAATCATACGAAGAAATATTACTGAGTTTAAAAAATATTCAGTTTTATATGATGACCATAAAAATCTATTAAAGTATATTGCCACAGCTAAACCAATTGAATTTATTCTAGATGAGATTATTAAATCTGTTGAAAAAAGAAATAACAATATGATTTGTTCTATTTTACTTTTAGATGAATCCAAACAAAAACTAATAAAAGGTGCAGCTCCATCTTTGCCTGAGTTTTACAATGAAAAACTAAATGGTATGCAAATAGGAGCAAATGTTGGTTCTTGTGGTGCAGCAGTTTTTCTAAAAGAAAGGGTTATTGTCAAAGATATACAAACCCACGAGAACTGGAAATATGCAAAAAACTTAGCTGCAAAAGTTAACCTTCAAGCATGTTGGTCTCAACCATTTTTCTCCTCTTCAAATGAAGTATTAGGCTCTTTTGCTATTTATTATAATACTCCAAAAGAACCTAGCGAATTTGATATAAAACTTATAGAAGATATTGCAAATATCACTGGAATTGCTGTTGAAAATCATAACAATTATTTACAGAAAAAAAGATTTGAAGAAGAGAAAATAGAAAAAGAACAAATCCTAATGCATAAAACAAAACAAGCCATGATGGGAGAAATGTTAGAAAATATTGCCCATCAGTGGAGACAACCTTTATCTATCATATCAACCTATGCTACAGGTATTTTGATGAAAAAGAAATATGGAATTGATACATCAAATATAGAAAACGAAGCATTTGAAAGCATTAATCTAAATGCCCAATATCTTTCAAATACCATTGATGATTTTAGAAATTATTTTGCTACAGTTAAAGAAAAAAATAGTTTTTCAATAGATACTGTATTAAATTTAGCACTTAAATTAATAGATTCAAGAGTAGAGAATGAAAATATTAAAATTAAAAAAGAGATTGTTCCTATAATAATTACAAATTATGAAAATGAGCTAATACAAGTATTGATAAATATTCTAAATAACTCAATTGATGTACTCTCAGAGCTTAAAAATACAGAGGATAGATATATAGGTATACAAGCTTATAAAGAAAATGATTTATTAGTATTAAAAATCTTAGACTCTGGAAATGGTGCACCAGAAGATATATTGGAAAGAATCTTTGAACCATACTTCACAACAAAAAAGCAAAAACTAGGAACTGGTATTGGACTATATATGTGTCAAGAAATAGTTGGAAGACATTTAAAAGGTACAATAACAGCTAAAAATGCATACTTTTATTTCCAAAAAGATAGCTATTTGGGTTTAGAGTTTGAAATAAGAATCCCAGATTTAAAGCAATAACTATTTTAAAACTGACTCAAAATCTATGTAAAATATAGAACCTTTGTCCACATGTGATTCTAGCCATAGCTTTAAGTTGTACTCTTTACATACTTCACTTACAATATCTAAGCCAATACCAAAACCACCTTCAAAATTTTTGCCTCTTTTATATCTTTTAAAAATCTCTTTTTGGTCTTTTTCTTCAATACCTATTCCAAAATCTTGAACAGAAAAAACACCTTTCTTTACTCTTACAATTATCTTAGAATCTTTGTTAGAATATTTAATGGCATTTGAAATAAGATTATTTACTATTTTTTGTGTTTTTGTTTTATCCATAAAGATATCACACTCATCTAACTCTTCATAAATCTTAATACCTTTTGTAATAGCAATATCTTGAAAAAACTCAACACTCTCATTAATCAATTCATTAAAATCTATATTAACATCTAAAAAAGTATCTTGTTTACTAAAAGCACTATAGTGCATATCATTATATAGCTGTGAAATTTGTTTTGCACTACTAACTATATAGTTCAACATTTTCTCAGGGTTTCTTCCTTGTTTTAATGTTGATGTAGAAGTCATCAAAACTGCAATTGGAGTATTTAATTCATGTGCAGAGTCTTTTATAAACTTATCCATATGCTCTACTTTTTCTCTTACAGGCTTTAATAAAAGCTTTGCAAGTAAATATCCAATAAAACCAATAAAAATGGTACTTAAAAAAAGAATTAATATAATATAAATCTTTAGTTTTTTTATCTCACTAATTGCTTGATTTGTCTCTATTACTATATATTTGATTTTGATTTTTTCATGGTGTTGTTTTTCTAATTGTGATACATGAAAAGAATGAGTTGAGTTATGAGATACTTCAGTATTTAAGTCTATACTGCTGTTTTCAAGTTTTGAGTAGATGAGATTTCCATCTTTATCAAAAAGTCCATATTTTAGATTTTTGTTTTTTAACTCTTTGGGTACAAAAGTTTTATTTTCCATTTCTGCATTAAGTATATCTGCTTTTATTTTATTTGCTGCACTTATCATCTCAATTGAGCACTGACGTTCCACCATATCAGTCTCTTTTTGGTAGTAAGATAATAATAAAATAGAAAGAATTAAAACTGTTGAACCTATATAAATAAAAAGAAAACTATATAGGGCTTTTTTTTCATTTTTGTTCAAACTTGTACCCCACTCCCCTTATGGTCTCTATTTTTTCTTTTCCTAGTATTTCTCTAAGATTTTTTATATAAACCCTTATAGTAGCATCAGTTGGTTGTTCATCATATTGCCAAATGTTTTGTAATAACTCATCTGAAGAAATCACCCTATTTGCATGGTTGACAAAATACTTTAAAATATCTCTCTCTTTTTGAGCAATATGAACTTTTTTTTCATCCAATAAAACTATACACTCATGGGGAATAAAAGAGATACTATTATCAATCTTTATCTCATCTCTTGTCCCCAAAGAAAAGTATCTGCAAAGTCTATTTATTCTTTGTTCTAACTCTTCTAAATCAAAAGGCTTTTTAATATAGTCATCACTTCCTAATTCAAAGGCAGTTTTTAGATGTTTTGTATCTTGGTATGCAGTTATTATTATAATTGGTGTTCGACTCTTATAATCATCTCTAACATGCTTTAAAACATCAAGTCCTGACATAGTTGGAGTATTTACATCTAATATTGCAAAATCATATACACTCTCAATTAGGTTTTCTAAAGCATCTTCACCTTGAGTACACAAAGTTACTTCATAGCCTTTATGATTTAAATAATCATTTAAAATATCACTTAAAGCTGGGTCATCTTCTAAAAGTAAAACTTTCATGATATTCCTTGAGTTTTATTTGAAGTTATCAAAAACTAGTGGTGATTTAAAGTCCAATGATTTTAAATGTTTCATGATAGTTTGTAAGTCATCAATATTTTTTCCAGTAACTCTTATCTCATCACCTTGGTTTACAGCCTTTACTTTTAGTTTAAGGTTTTTTATCTCTGTTTGGATTTGTTTTGCTTCATCTTGTTTGATTGAATCAACTATTGCATAAACATACTTTCTGTTTCCACCTGAACTATCATCTTTTTTTGCTTCATCAAGTGAATTAATAGATAAGCCTCTTTTATTCATTTTTGAAATCAAAATATCATACATAGCATCAACTTTATTATCACTAGAAGATATTAAAGTTATAGTTTTAGCACCTTGATTAAAATCTATTTCTGCTTTTAAACCTTTAAAGTCATATCTATTTTCTATCTCTTTTTGTGATTGAATAACTGCATTTTTTAGTTCTTGCATATCTAACTTTGCAGAAATATCAAATCCATGTTCTTTTACTGCCATATTTTCTCCTATTTTTAATAATTATTTATACATTATATAAAATTTATATGTAATAATTGTTAAGAGACTCTATTTATCTCTTTTATTCTTTAATTTTCAGTTCATTAAGAACAGTAAATCCAATAACCATCCACGAAATAATCATCAATGTCCCACCAAATGGTGTAATTGCACCTAACCATGAAACTTTTAAAATAACTAACAAATATAAAGAGCAAGAGAAGATTAAAGTACCTAAAATAAGTAGATATCCAGATACAACGATTTGTTTAGAATTTGGTAAGAAATGAGTGATTAGTGCTATAGCGAAAAGTCCAAGTGTGTTGTAAAAATGGTATTGAACACCAGTATTATATATGGCCATCATATACTCGTCGTTTGTAGCCTTTAATCCGTGTGCACCAAAAGCACCAATTGCGATGACAACTGCCATCATAAATGAGGCAATAATCAAAAAGTTTTTTGTATTTTTTGTTACTAACATATATACTCCCTAATTTCTTGGAAGTATATCGAAAAAAAATTAATTTGAAAATTTAAAATTATTTTTTAGCAGAAAAACCTGCACCTTTTTTCTCTTTTTTCTTTAAATCTAGATCTTCAATTATCTCTTTAAAATCAACACCATCTTGATTCATTTTAGCAAAACATGCAGCAACTACAGCTATAGCATTTGGAACTTCTTTTTTCTTTTTATATGCTTGAATGTTTTTTTCACTAACTTTTATTAGTGCTGTAAACTTTGGAATCGTTAACTCAGCATCCAAAAGAAGCTTCTTAAAATCTATAAATGTCATATATTCTCCTATTTTAATAATAATTAATTATACTAGATATATACTAAATATATATAATATATATACTAAATATATTATTTAATATCTACTTCCCAAAAAAACTCTATCCACTTATCAGCTATTTTAACACTATAATCAGCCTTAATACAGGCTGTTGGCTTATAAAAGATGGTAGCTAGTTTAAATTCTGTATTTGGAAACTTTTTATTTAAAAGCTTTAAAATTTCCCTCATAGTTTCACCACTATCAACGATATCATCAATAACCAAAACTCTTTTGGCATGGGATAAGTCAGGAATATTAAAGATGTTAAAAGTATCTAGTTTTAACTCACCCTCATAATGTATAGAATTAATCGTAAATACATTTCTCATATTTAAAGCCTGTCCCATTAGATGCGACAAAGTTAAACCACCTCGTGCTACTCCCAATAAGATATCAGGCTCATAATCTCTACATTTGTCTACTAAAACTTGAGTATCATTTTTAAACTCATCATAACCATAATAATATTTTTCTTGCAATTTTTAACCTCTTAATATAAAAACTAATAATGAAATAAATGTCAAAAGAAAGATTCCTAAATTTAAATCTTCTCTCTCGTTTTTTACCAATTTTATGATAGTAAATACTATAAACCCTGCTGCAATTCCATTTGTAATAGAAAAAGTCAAAGGCATAAGTAACACTATAAAAAATGACGCTGAAGCAGTAGCAAAATCTACTTTTTCAAAATTTATTTTACCCAATTCACTAAACATCAAAATTCCAACAACCACCAAAATTGGATAAATAGCATTTGAAGGAATAGATTTAAAAAGTGGCAACATAAAAAGTGTTGTTATAAAAAACAAGGCTGTAAATACAGCTGTTAATCCTGTTCTTCCACCTTGTTCTACACCAGAAGCACTCTCAATAAATGAAGTCGTAGTAGAGACTCCTAATAAACTTCCACCAACTGTTGCAATTGCATCTGCTTCAAGTGTTTTTTGTAAAGATTTATCTTCTTTATTATTCTCTTGAAAAAGATTAGCACGTGAACCAACACCTGTTAAAGTACCTAAGGTATCAAACATATCTGTTATTAAAAAAGTAATGATAACGGGTAAAAGTGACAAACTGATTGCACTTGCAATATCAAGTTGCATATATATAGGGGCAATAGATGCTGGTGTTGAAAATAACTCTTTTGGAGCATCCCCTATTCCAAAGAACCACGCAATTATAGAGGTAATCATTATTGAAAAGATAAAAGAACCCTTTAAATTATAAGAAAACAAAATAAAAGTTAAAATCAAACCAAAAGTACCTAACATAACTGTATCTTTTGTAAAATCTCCCAAGGCAACAAGAGTAGCTGGGTTGTCAACTATCATACCCATCTGCTTTAAACCAATAAAAGCAATAAAGGTACCAATACCTGCACTAATTGCTCTTCTTAAATTCATAGGAATAGAAGTCATAATCCAAACTCTAAAATTAGTAAAAGATAAAGCTACAAAAAGCAAACCTGAAATAAACACAATACCTAAGGCTGTTTGCCAAGGTATATTCATACCCAAAACTAAACCATAAGAAAAATAAGCATTTAATCCCATACCTACACTCATAGCAATAGGTGTATTTGACCAAATACCTGAAAATAGTGTTGCTAAAATCGTAATTAGTGCTGTTGCTGTTATAACAGCATCCATAGGTAGCCCTGCATCTGAAAGTATAAATCCATTCACTGGAACAATATACATCATCGTCAAAAATGTAGTTAACCCAGCTGTAAACTCAGTTTTAACATTTGTATTATTTTTTTTTAATTTAAAAAAACCCACATAAAATCCTAAATAAAAGAGGATATTCTCTTTTTTTGTCCTAAAATAATAGCTAAAGTTGGATAATTATTAATTAAAGCAAGTAAAATAATCAAAGATAAAGAAATATTTTCTATAATAAAAAAAACATAAAAGTGAAAAAATGAATATAACAAAAGATTGTGTTGAGTGTATAGTAGGACAAATAGATAAAGCAACAAAATTACTTAAACTTGATGAAAAATTAGCAAATGAGATTAATAGTGAAGTAGAAAAAAGAGCTTCAGGTTTTGATTTTGAAAAGTCGCCTCCTTTTGTGGCAAAAGATGTTTATGAATATCTTGCCTTTAAAACAAATCTAAAAGATCCATTGGAGACTTTAAAAGAAGAATCTATAAAAAAAGCAACAACTTATCTACCACTTATTGAAGAGAAAATTTCTTCAAGTGAAGATAAACTTTTCACTGCAATAAAAGCTGCAGTTGCTGGAAATGTAATTGATTTTGCTACAACAAAAGAGTTTTCTTTAGATGAAGAGATAAATTCTATATTCCAAACAGATTTTTCAATAAATGATTATAAAATATTTAAAGAAAAGCTAGAAAAAAGCGACTCTTTGATTATCTTAGCTGATAATGCAGGGGAAAATGTATTTGATAAGGTTTTGGTAAAAACAATAGTTAGCTTATATCCAAATATTCAAATATCTTATGCCACAAGAGGAAAAGCTATAATAAACGATATCACTACAAAAGAAGCTTTGCAAAGTGGTATTGATAAATATTGTAAAGTTATTAGTTCAGGTGTTGATACTCCAGGATTAGACAAAACTAGAGCTTCTAAAGAGTTCATGGAACTATTTAACAAAACACCCTTAGTATTATCAAAAGGTATGGGTAACTTTGAGTGCTTGGAATCATACAATGATGAAAAAATATTTTTCTTATTTAAAGTAAAATGTAATGTAGTTGCAAAAACTATAAATAGAAATTTAGGAGAGATAATCTTAAAAAGAGGATAACTAAATATCCTCTTCTTTTATCTCTTGGATTTCATCTGATTCTTCTTGAACAGTTTCATCTAAAGTTTGAATTTTCTCTTTTTCTTTCTTTAATTCTTCTCTTGCAATTATCTCTAAATAACAAGTTTCACAATTATCAGCAGCTGCTAAATCAATAGATTTGATTACATGAGAAAGTGGTATTTCAACTGGTGTTTCATCAGCTTTTGCAAACTTACAATCAAAAAACCAAAAGTGTTTATCAGTTGATAATGTTTTTCTTTGTTCTCTTTTTATATATTTTCTTATCTCATTTTTTATTGATTCTACAACTCTTTGAGGTTTTTTATTTTCTACTTGAAGTTTAAAAGTTTTTTTCAAATTTTTCCTTTTTTTGCAATTGTACCCAAATTTACTCCATATGATGACAATTTTTAGTGAAATTGAGATAACATTTTTACTATGAAAATATTAGATGATAAAGAAAAGATTTACTTACTTGATGATAATAACTTTGATTTCCCAACTCTAAATATGATGAAAGATGATTTAGTTGCTATTGGTGGAGACTTTCATCCCCAAAGAATAATCAATGCTTATCAAAATGGACTTTTTCCTTGGTATATAGATGAATACAATTACATTCATTGGTTTAGTCCTAAAAAAAGAATGGTTTTATATCCAGAAGAGTTTAGACTAACAAAAAGCCTAAAAAGAGTTATAAAAAACAAAGGCTTTGTAGTAAAATCAAACGAACGATTTGAAGATGTTATAAAATCTTGTGCAAATATAAAAAGAAAACATGAGGATAATACTTGGATAAGCCATGAGTTTATAGAAGCTTATACAAATCTTTTTCACCTTGAATATGCTTTTTCTATTGAGTGTTATTTAGATGAAAAACTTGTAGGTGGACTTTATGGGTTACTTATTGGTGATATATTTTGTGGAGAGAGTATGTTTGCAGAAGAAAAAGATGCTTCAAAAGTAGCCTTTTATCATCTTTGCAAGCAAGCAAAAGAGAATGGTATCAAAATTATAGATTGCCAAGTCTACAATGATCACCTTGCAAGTTTGGGTGCAAAAGAGATAGATAGAGAAGAGTATTTTAAAATTTTAGGAAAATAAAAAGGTATAAGATGGCACAAAAAGATAAAACAAAATGGGACAAAAAATATAATGAAACTCCCTCATTACTTGAAAAAAGAGAGCCAAGTAAAAAGTTAATTGAAATATTAGATAAAGTAAAGGGTAAAAAAACTCTTGATGTAGCTTGTGGAGCTGGAAGAAACTCTATTTATCTTGCAACAAAAGGTTTTGATGTTGATGCTATGGACATATCACAAGTTGCACTTGATGAGCTTGATAAAAAAGGCTTTGAAAATATAAGTACTAAATTAGTCGATTTAGATGAATATGAAATACCTAAAAATAGTTATGACCTCATTGTTATGACAAACTTTCTTAATAGAAAACTAATCCCAAAACTATCAAATGCACTTAAAATAAATGGCATACTATTTATAGAAACATATATGGAAGATAAAGATAATGAAAAGCCTCCATCAAACCCTGATTTTTTATTAAAAAAAGATGAACTTAAAAGCTTTTTTAATGAAGAGTTTGAAGTTTTAGATTATGATGAGTTTTTTAATGAGAGTTATGAGTTATATAGAATGAAAAAACAAGCTATTACTATTAAAAAGCTTTAAAATACAAAGCTACTATTTTTTATAACACCATATTTCAATTATTAAGCTATACTACCTAATAAACTCAAATAAAGGAGATAGTATGGCTAAAGGTAAAGATGTACAGAAATCTGTTAAAACAGAACCTGCAAAATCAATGAAAGAAAAAAGAGCTGATAAAAAAGCTAAAAAAGCTTCAAAAAGTTAATATCAAAATTTGTTTTATATTTTTAATCTTTCTCATATAAAACAAATTTATTTCTTCCACTCTCTTTTGCTTTATATAAAGCAGTATCTGCAAAGTTATAAATATGTTCAGAAGCATCTATTTCATCTCCATATGCCACATATAGTCCAAGAGAAGCTGTTATATAACTACTTGCTTTGTTGTGCTTATGTTCTATCTTTAACTCTTCAATTTTTTGATTAACCAATTTTGCAAAACTTATGGCATCTTCTTTATCTTTTGGAGTAAATATAATTGCAAACTCTTCTCCTCCTACTCTAAAAGGAACATCAGAGGCACGTTTACAAATATCAATTAACGCTTTCCCTACACCTTTTAATACGCTGTCACCTTTTTGATGTCCATAGAAGTCATTGTACTGTTTGAAAAAATCAATATCTAATATAATCAATGCAAAAAAATGCTTCTCACGTTTTGCACGATTAAGTTCGTTTTCAAATACTTCATTAAAATATCTTCTATTATATAAACTTGTTAATTCATCTGTTATAGATATTTTTTCTATTTTCTTTTTATCACTTATATCTTGTCGGATTGCTGTATAACCTACTATTTTATTCTTCTCATCAAAAATAGGAGAAATAACGGCATATACCCAATAAAAACTTCCGTTTTTATTTCTATTTTTTATTTCACCTTTCCAGGTTTTTCCACTTGAGATTGTTGACCATAACTCAACAAATAACTCTTTTGGCATATCTTTGTGTCTTATGATTCTGTGATTATTGCCAATTAGTTCTTCTTTTGTATATCCACTAATATCACAAAAAGCTTGAGAAACAGAAACAATAGTTCCATCTATATCTGTACTTGATGTTAAGACATTTTCATCTACTACATGAAGATATTTTGAAAGTTTATCGTTAAGTTTACCTATAGCTTGGTTTTTGATTATGATGATTAAAAGTATAATTGAAAATACCCCAATTACATAAAGTATAGTTTTATAATCAATATTCTCTTCATACTTAATTGATAGCCATTTATTTAAAATCTCTTTATTTTTCTCTAAAGGTACGTTTGATATTAATTTATTAATTATCTCATTTAAAATAGGTTCATCATTTCTTGTTGCCATGGGAAAGCCAACTATAGTATCTAGTTTACCTGCTATTTTTAGATTTGTTGAAAAGTTTTCTTGAATGTGATAACCTATAACTGGAAGAACTCCAATAAAACCATAAAGCTCATTTTTATTTACTTTTTCTAAACCCTCCATTGTATCTTTTACTTCAACAATTTTGATATTTGGATATTTTTTCTTTAATATCTCTGAATAGGCAAAACCTTCTACAATAGCCAGTTTTTCTGACAATACAGATGAAATATCATTAATAAAAGGCTTTTCAGATTTAGTAGAGATAACCAAAGGCATACTCATAAGATTTTCAGTAAAATTAAAATAGGTTCGGCGTTTTTTTGTATCCATCATAACAGTTACAAAATCACAAGTTCTATTTTCTGCTAATCTAATAGTATCTGACCAATTTTTGCTAGAAACAAGCTCAAGAGGAACTGGTAACTCTTCTTGAAAAAGTTTTATATACTCAGCTGTCATACCAACATGTTTACCTTTTTCTATTTTTTCAAAAGGCAACCAATTGGGGTCAATACAAAATTTTAACTTTTTCTTAGACTGCAAATAGGCATATTGTTCATCTGAAAGTTTTATCTTTTTTGATGCGTTTACGTTTAACCACTTTTCTTTTAAATCTAAAACTTCATTATGTGGCATTGCCATATAGGTTTTTTCTAAAATTGATTTAAGTAGTAAGTTTCCTTTTGAAACCCCCATGTATAGTGGAGTTTCAGAGGGAATAAATTCTACATTGTTTAACTGTATAGTCTCTAAATTACTCAACCAGTTTTGACTAATATAATACTCTGTTGTAGGCAAACTTCCAATTACAGCATCTGCTTTACCATTTGACACAGCAATAACTGCTTCTTTTGTATTATTAGCTAAATAAAGTTTTTGATTTGGATATCGATTTTTTAAAATAGTATGTATAAAAGACTTATTTAATACAGATATAGTTTTATCTTTCAAGTCATCAAAAGATTTTATATTTGAACCTTTTCTAACTGTTAGACTTGTTTTATAGCTAATATGCTCAAATTCAGTAAAGTTTATAAACTTTTTTCGTTCATTATTAATAGCAACGTGAGGTATGATATCAAGTTGTTCATTTTTTAGCATATCAAGAGATTCTTTCCAACTTTTATGACTAATAAACTCTATTTTAACTCCAAGAACTTTTGCCATCAAATTCATATAATCTACTGTGTAACCTAGTGCTTGATTATTTTCAATGAAGTTAAAAGGAGGGAAAGCATTTAAGTTTTGAACTCTTAAAATGGGATTTTCATCCAAATACTTCTTTTCTTCTTGTGTCAAATTGATTTTTGATTTTGCTTCAATATACTCTTCAAATATAAAATCATTTATATTAAATGACTCTATATTTGAACCATATTCATTATATAAATCAGAAATATATCTAATCCTACCCTTATCTACATTTCCTAAAGAGACTACTTCTCTCATGATAAGTTTTTCAATAGCTTTTGCTTCATAACGCAAATGTTCAAGTGACTTTGAAGAATTATATTTATTGTGTATTAGTTGAATAATTTCTTCTTTGTGGTCTAAAGCATAATTCCACCCTTTTAAAGTAGCTTCTTTAAACTTTTGAACCCTTTTGGGATGATTCTTTACCTCATCTTCACTAGTAAATAAGATATCACCATAAAAGTCAAAACCATAATTAGAAGGATTGATAATATTAATATCTATGTTCTTTTCTTTAAAATAAAAAGGCTCATTACTCAAATAAACAGGAGAAACATCAATCTCTTTGTTTATTAGTTTTAAATAATCATCTTTTTCTCTTTCTCGAATCAAATTTGGTTTTACATTTAATTTTTTAAACATAGCTAATACTGCGAAACCATCTGTATCATTAGGATAAAAAAGTACATCTTTTCCACCTAAATCATAAGGAGAATTGAGACCGCTACTTTTTAAAGATATTAAAGCACTAGCACTATGTTGAAAAATAGGAGATACAATAACAACAGGCTCTCCCTTTGCTTTATAAAGTATCAGTATAGAATCGGCAATCCCATATTGAGCTTTGCCTTTTATTACTTCTTCGACGTTATTATATTTTAGGTCTCTTTGTTTTATCTCTACATCTAAACCAGCCTCTTTATAAAAGCCTTTCTCTTTTGCAGCATAATAACCTGCAAACTGAAATTGATGAAACCATTTTAGCTGTAAAGTCACTTTTTCTTGAGAATAAAGTGAAGTAAATAGCGATAAAATTAAAAAAAGTTTAAACATTATTTTTGACATGAAAATCCATTAAATCTTATTTTTAAATATTATATCATATTAAATAAATAATAAAACCCCTTAAAAAAAATCAAAGAAAACATCGTTAAAATACTATTATATACAAATAAAAGGATTTATAATGAGAGTATTAATTTCATATCCTACAGACATAGGTATTTTTGATATAGGACAAAGTGAAGATAAGGAATACCATGTAATATTTGATGATACATCATTAGGAGCTTTTACTTCAATCCAAGAGGCAGTTGATAATCTAATCACAAATAAAACAAGCGCAGTAATAGACCCAAATACAAATAAAGAAGTTGATACTTCAAGCTTAGGTATTCCTCAAGACTATACTGAATGGGACTCTTCTTACTAAATTATTTTTCCGCTTCTTCAAAACTAAGTATGACTTTTTTTCGTCCTACTTTCCATCTATATCCACCCATAGCTGCACTTTTTGAAATAACTCTATGACAAGGAATTAAAAAGCCAATATGGTTTGCCCCTACTGCACTGGCTACTGCTCTTACTGCTTTTGGTTTTCCAATTAAAGTAGCAATATCTGAGTAAGTTGAAACTTCTGCTTTTGATATGTTTAAAATAGCTTTCCAAACATTTATTTGAAAGTTTATTCCTTTTACATATAGACTTACTTTTTCTTTATTTATAAAGATTTTATCCAATAATTCTTGGGCATGCTTATCATCTTTGATAAACTTTGCCTTTTCCCACGATGACTTTAGTCTACTAAAAACCTCATCATATGATTCATCATAGAACTCTAAAGCACATATGCCCTTTTTTGTACTAGCAATCATAGTTTTACCAAAGATTGAAAAACCAAAGCCATATCTTATCTCTAGATTTTCACCTAGCTTTTTGTACTCATTTGGAGTTACTCCAATAAAGTTAACAAAGAGTTCATGAAGTCTACTTGAACTAGATAGACCTAAATCAATCGAGCTATCTAATATGGACTTGGAAGTTTGAAGTTTCTTTTTTGCGTATGAAAAAGTAGTTGCTTGTAAAAATTGTAAAGCAGAGATACCTGCATACTCTTTGAAAATTCTTGAAAAATGGTATTTACTCATCCCCACATGAGCTGCGACCTCATCTAAGTTTGGCTGATATAAATAGTTTTCATCAAAATATTCAATTGCTTTTTTAATATCTTCATAGTATCTACTTTTTATTTCTAATTCATTCATTTTAATATCTTTTATTAATTATATATTATTACATAAGTTAAGTATGTAAAAGTATATAATTTTAAAAGAATATTTACAATCCGAATCTTGCTATTTATAAAAGTTTGAAGATTTTCAATACCGTTCTTGTTCCACCTGAAGCTATTGATTGTTCTGCTCTAAAAGTAAGGTCAGACATATCTTTTAACAATAAATCAAACAAATCATCATAAGAGTATTTTGGATAGTTACTTTGTAAGGCAAGTTTATTATAATCAGTATCTGTTAGCCCTTCTTTTGTCCAATCTTTTAGAGAATCATAAGAGATTGCATAGGCAAAATTATGAAGTCTATTATCACTTTGTTTTGCTTCTAATACAACTCCACTTATTGCTTTATTGTTTAAAACATCTATAAACTCATCATCAAGAGTTTTAGAGTCTATAATAACAGGCATATTTTCAATAGTTTCTAACTCTTCAATATTGGATACTCTTATTGCCACACAATTATTGTCTTTAGTTTCATAAAAGTTTATTGGAAGAGTATACTTAAACCTCTCATATTCACAACAAAGTGCTTGTGCTTTTTCTACATCTTCTTTTGTCTTAGGGTTGATTATAAAATACTCCACTCTGGTATCTTCAATAAGCTCTTCAAAGTTTTCTAAAAACTCTTCATCAATACCTTCAAGTTCTATATTCATATCTAAAACCATTTTATTCCTTTAATATTTGATAAAAAGATTTCAAGCATTTATTGTTCCTTTTTAGAAAATAAAGGTACCAATTTTTATATATTTTTAGAATTTATAAAAAGCAGCTACTCTTAGATACATTTTTTTGAATATATTATAATACAGGTGCATATCTTACTTCACTATTATATTGCCAAGTGCAATTAAAATAGTATAATATTATTACAATCAAAAGGATGAAGTTATGATTAAAAGAGTTCTTGTGCTATTGAGTGCTTTAGGTAGTCTATTATTTGCAGATATTTATAATCTAAAACCTATAAAGATTACAGATGATATTAGCTGTGTAATAGGAGATATAAATCCACCAAATAAACAAAACAATGGATTTGTTTCAAATATGTGTTATGTAAATATGGGAAATAGTTTAGTTGTACTTGATGCAGGACCTACTTACATATTTGCAAAAGAGTTTCATAAGCTAATGAAAAAAGAGTATCCAAATAAAAAGATATCCCATGTAGTTTTAAGTAATTATCACGATGATAGAATTCAAGGGGCATCTTACTTTAAAGAACTTGGTGCAAAAATTCTAGGACACAAAACTATAAATGATGACATAAAACAAAACCCTTCAAAATTTCAAAGGATGAAAGCAGTTTTACCAAAAGAGATTTATCAAAAAACAGAACTAATAAATGCTGACACTTTAGTTGAGGGAGGATATAAGATAAAAGGAAGTAAAAAAACACTTGAAATAATAAAACCTAGCAAAATCTCAGAAGAAAAAAGTGATATAGCAGTTTATTCAAAAGATGATAGCTTTTTATTCGTAGGAAATATGGTATTTAATGGAAGACTCCTAAGCTATAAAAAGACTTCAAATATAAATGGCTGGATAGAAGCCTTAGAAAACTTAGCTAAAATAAAAGCAAAATATCTTTTAGGTGGACATGGAAAAGATTTTCATAAAGATTCTTACAAAGCATCTTTAGAATACCTAAAAATATTAAGAGATGACGTAAAAAAAGCATATGAAGATGAGATTGATATTTTTGAAGTTAAAAATCATGTCAAAAGCAAAAAGTTTGATTATCTTAAGCATTTTGAACAGTTAAATAGCGCAAATATATCCATATATTACACTCAACTTGAGTGGGAATAAAGTATAACTTATTTACTTAATAACATCCTTGTATAGAGTCCAGCGGTAGTTGTATACCCTACTTCACTAAATTTAAAGTTTTTATCTTTATCATATATAAGTGTAGTAGGGAAAACTTCTATATTAAACTTTTGAAAATAAAAACCATCTTCATCATTTACTACCTTAAATGTAAGATTATGTTCATCAAGATAATTTTGTATCTCCTCTTTACTTCCAGATTGAACTGCAATAGTTATTACTTCATACTCTTTTGATAATTTTTGTATATTAGGTGATTGAACTTTACAAATAGGACACCATGTAGCCCAAAAATAAATCAGTATAGGCTTATCTTTTGAGACTTCATATTCAGTTCCATCAAAAAGATAAAATGTATCTATATTTAGTCTATCTTTATTTAGATCAAGTGAGCGATAATAACTAATTGCATTCATAGCAATTGTCAACATCACCACAAGTATTACACCCTCTTTAATGTATTTTTTTATTTTATCTTTCAATTATTGCCTTACTTAGTACCTAGTGTTATCTTCTCTTAAAATACAGTAATTGTATTAAAATAAAAGATAAAATGCCAATTATGAAAAAAATAAAAAACTGTATGAAATAAAATAGTCTATATCTTTTCTTACTTGAACTTATTGTGGAGGTTTACGAAATAAGGTACACCAACCATTTGGACTTATTGAACCTTCAACAACCTTACAGGTATTTGATTTAGGTTCAAAATGCATACAATCTTTACAGATTTCACCATTTTTAGGACTATCTTGATATTTAAATTGTTTTTTAGAACCTTTTGCATGTAGTGGAGTTGTTGATAAAGTTACTAGACCAAGAAAAGCCATACTTTTAAAAAACCCTCTTCTATTTAGCAGTTTGTTTAAACTTTTGATATTATCTTTAGATTCATGTTTCATTGCATATCCTTTCATTTTGCTACATTGATTCTTTTGATTATACTAACAGCTTACTCACCTTTAAACTACTTAATAGTTACAAAATAATGCTTAATTCAAAATTATACATAAACTATAGTTTCTTCAAATAATATAAAAATCCTTACTTTAATTATATGTTAAAAAACAACAAACAACTCTAATCTTTTTATCTTCAAATAACTTCTACTAAGGTGCTATAAGCACTAATTTGATAAAATACATCTCTTAAATAGTTTTAGAATCAAAACGCAGTTTATTTAAAAGGTTTAATAATAATGAGTGAGCACAAAGATTTTTTACGAGTCAAAGTAGATGAAGACTTAAAATCAGGCAAATATAAAGAAGTAATTACAAGATTTCCTCCTGAGCCAAATGGCTTTCCACACATTGGACATGCTAAATCTATCTGTATAAATTTTGGTATTGCCCGTGATTTTGATGGTCACTGTAACCTTAGAATGGATGATACAGATCCTACAAAAGAAGATACAAAGTATGTTGAGGCTTTAAAAGATGCTGTAAAATGGCTTGGATTTGAATGGGGAGAAACAGAGTACTATACTTCTGATTACTTCCCTCGAATTTATGATTATGCTGTTGAACTTATCAAAATGGGTAAAGCATATGTTGATAGTCTAAAAGAAGAAGAGATACGAGAATATCGTGGAACAGTTACACAAGCAGGACGTAGAAGTAAATATGCTAATAGAAGTATTGAAGAGAACTTAGACCTTTTTGAACGAATGAAAAAAGGTGAGTTCAAAGATGGTGAACACATTTTAAGAGCTAAGATTGATATGTCAGCTTCTAATATGAAGATGAGAGACCCACTTTTATATCGTATCAGACATGCTCATCATTATAGAGCTGGAGATGAGTGGTATGTTTATCCAATGTATGACTTTGCTCACTGTTTATCTGATTATATAGAAGGTGTTACACACTCTATTTGTACACTAGAGTTTGAAAATAACAGAGAAATTTATGATTGGGTATTGGATACACTTAAACTTACTCCTCCTCGTCCTTATCAACATGAGTTTGCAAGACTTGGTATTAACTATACAGTTATGAGTAAAAGAAAGCTTTTAGAGCTAGTAGAAGGTAAATATGTAAGTGGTTGGGATGATCCAAGAATGCCTACAATTGCTGGATATAAAAGAAGAGGTTATACACCTGAATCTATTTTGAACTTTTGTGATCAAATTGGTATTGCAAAAGCAAACTCAATGGTTGATGTATCACAATTAGAGTTTTGTATCAGAGATGATTTAAATCAAAAAGTACCAAGAGTGATGTGTGTGATTAACCCACTAAAAGTTACAATCGAAAATTATGAAGGAAGTGAAGAGATTGAGGCTTCATACTACCCTCATGATGTACCTAAAGAGGGTTCAAGAAAAATACCTTTTTCTAAAGAGATTTATATTGAACGTGAAGACTTTATGGAAAATCCTTCTAAAGACTACAATCGTCTTGCACCTGAACAACCTGTACGACTAAGACATGCTTATATTATCACATGTAAAGAAATCATTAAAGATGAAAAAGGAAATATCACTGAAATAAAAGCAGAATATAACCCTACTTCAAAAAGTGGACAAGATAAAAGTGGTATCAAAGTAAAAAGTGCAATTCATTGGGTTGATGCAAAAGAGGCAAAACAAATCGAAGTAAGACTTTATGACAGACTATACAAAAATGAAACACCAGAAGGATTAGAAGACTTAAATCCAAACTCTTTATCTATCATTGAAAATGCTCTTATAGAACCTGCTGTTATTACTGAAAAAAAAGATGAAAGATTTCAGTTTGAAAGAGAAGGATATTTTTATGCTGACCCTATTGATTATAGTGATGAAAAACCAGTATTTAATAAAATAGTAGGACTAAAAGACTCTTGGGCTAAAAAGACAAAAACACCTGAAACTACACAAAAATCTGCTCCTAAACAAGAGATTAAAAAAGCAGTTGTACATGGTGAAGCAGAGCCTTTAAATGAAGAACAAAAAGCACTTTTTGATAAATATACTACTGAACTTAAACTAAATAGTGAGGTTGCAAACATCCTTGCACGTGATGAACAACTATCATCATTTTATGAAGAGGCATTATCTGAACTTAATAGCCCTATTGCAATAGCAAATATTGTAGCAAATGATGTAGCAAAAGAGCTAAAAGAAAAACAAATAAATGAGCTAAAATTTACAGCACTTCAAATAGCCCAACTAATAAAAATGGTTGATGAAGAAACTATTTCAAGTAAAATTGCAAAACAAGTATTTGAAGAAATGACAAAATCAGGAGAAAATCCAGAAAAAATAGTTGAAGATAAAGGTCTAGTACAAATAAGTGACCCTGCAATAATCTTACCGATTATTGATGAAATCATCGCAAAAAATCCTGATAATGTAGCTAAATTTAAAGCAGGTAATACAAAACTTTTAGGCTTCTTTGTAGGACAAGTTTTAAAAACTACTGGTGGAAAAGCAAATCCACAAGTTGTAAATGAACTTGTGGCTCAAAAGTTAAATTAAACAAAGCTAGTTATAAACCAAACTAGCTTTCTTATAGATAATATATTATATGAATCTTTATAGCTAACTTTAGATAAGATTTCAAAAAAAGGATTTAAATGGAAATAGAATTATTTATAGGCTTTCTTGGTTTCTTTTTTACCGCAATAATTTTAGTGATTGTTTTTCTTTACTTATATGCAATTGTTACACCTTATGATGATTACAAGCTAATTTTTGAAGAAAACAATTTAGCAGCAGCTCTTGGTTTTGGTGGAGCTATTATTGGAGTATCAATTCCTTTGTATAGTGCATTGGTTCACTCTGTATCTTATGTAGATTTTGCTATCTGGGGAACAGTTGCAATATTTATTCAATTAATTTTTGCATTTATTGTAACAAGACTTGGTGGTAAATACTCTTTTAAAACTAAGATTTCCGATGGAATTATTTCTGTTGGTATTTTGATGGCATTTTTATCAATTTCAATTGGACTTTTAAATGCAGGATCAATGAGTTATTAAAACTCATTGATTAAATATTTTTCTATTTTCTTAAAGAATATTATCAATATCTTCTTTTATCTTTTTAAATGTTTCAGAACTTATATTTCTATTTTTACTAATAAACTTTTCCAATCCTGAATTTTGTACAGGAATTCTTTTTGTAAACTTTACAATATCTTCTTCAATTGGCATCCCACCTATTTTAGTCTGCATCAAATCTATACATAAAAAGTCATCTTCTAAAGTAAATCGTGCATAGTTATAATAGATTTTTGACTCTTTGTTTATTTCAGTTAAGTCAATTGTCTCGGCTCTTAAAGAGGTATAATCCATCTTCCCTTTTCCAAAAAGCATTGTAAAAATAAAATAAGGTAATATATTTACATTTATATTTAGTTCACCTATTTTTATATCAATTTGCTTAACAAATATATCATCAATAAGTTTTATATAAAAGTTAGGGTTTAGTGTTCCTACATTTTTTAATACTTCACTATTTATATACTCGTATATCAAATATGCATTCTTTTTTATAAACTCTTTTTGTTCAGTTAACTGCATTTACTCTCCATATAACTAATTCTATCTATGATAATTTGTTAGAGCAATATTAACTAATCTACACTTTCTTTAATGTAAAAAATAAAACTCAAAAAAATATAAATACTCTATTTTAAAACCAAGTTTTTGCAATAAGCTCATAAGAGTGAATTCTTTTTTTGGGATTGTGAATCCATGAGTTTATCATTATTTCACTAGCACCTGTTCTTTGTACAAGATTTTCTAACTTCTCTTTTACAAATTCTGGTGTTCCCCAGATGGATTCTCTTAGCTTTTGAGTTATACTTCTTTTTTCCCACTCTTCCCACAACTCATCTATATTTTCAGTTGGTTTGGAAATGGGTCTCTCATCACCTCTTTGAAGGTAAAGAAATTTTTGGATTTCTGTGGTAGCTAAATATTTGGCTTCTTCATTTGTCTGAGCACATACTGCATTGATACAGATTATTATATAAGGTTCTTTTAGTTGTGCTGAGGGTTTGAAGTTTGATTTATAAACATCAATAGCATCCATCATCGCATCAGGTGCAAAGTGTGAAGCAAAAGCAAAAGGTAAACCTTTTACAGCAGCTAAACTTGCACTAAATGTACTTGAGCCCAATAGCCAAATAGGTATTTCAAGTCCATATCCAGGTACAGCTTTTATAGCTTTTTTACCCCCTTCATTGGATAAAAAATATTGTAAATGGTTTAACATAACAGGAAAATCAGAACCATCATTGTTATCTTTTCTTAAAGCCATTGCTGTTCTTTGATCAGTTCCCGGTGCTCTTCCTAAACCTAGGTCTATTCTATTTGGATACATTGATTCTAAGGTACCAAACTGTTCTGCTATAACCAAAGGCGTATGATTTGGCAACATTATCCCACCTGAGCCAATTCTGATTTTTTTTGTTCTTGCTCCAATATGACTTAAAATCACAGATGTTGCAGCACTTGCAATACTACTAAAGTTATGATGTTCCGCAATCCAATAACGCTCAAACCCTAACTCTTCTACCGCTTGAGCTAGTTTTGTACTATTTTCAATAGCTTCACTTATACTATATCCTTCACAAATAGGAACCAAGTCAAGTACAGATAAAGGAATTTGTTTTTTCATATGAACCTCTAATTTTTTAGTTTTTCAAGTATACAAAAAGAAACTAAATTGAAATATAATAATAAAAACCACTCATTTGTTTTAAAATATATTATATGTGAAGGAATTACAAAATCTTACAACTTGCAATAATTTTAAATATCATCATTTTTTAATGGTACAATCATCGCATAAGACTTAAAATATAGAGGATAAAACATGGATGGTAAAATGATAGTAACTTATAAAATACTGTGTAAAAATGACTTCAACTTAGAGCTAACACTTGAAAAACTATTTGCAAATGAAAAGATAGCAAAAACAATAAAAAGTGAATTTGCCAAAGGTATTAGAAATATTGATATTCTCACAAAAGATAGTGAAGCTAAAATAAAAATAGAGACCAAAAAAGAGCTATATAAATTTGAAGTAGATAAGAATGACTTTGCCGATTTAATAACACTAAGTGAAGAAGATGCAAAAAAAAGAAATCTTGCAAAAAAAGATTGTGCAGACGTAGAACTTGTGAATATAGAAACTATAGATTAAACTATTTAAAGCTATTATTTGGTAATTAATTAAGAAAAGGTTATAGATATGAGAGTATTCCTATCATTGGTATTTTTAGCTATTTTTGCATTTGGAGATTTTAAAGGACTTAGTCCTAAAATGCTTCAAGATAAAATTGATAAAAACATAGTACTTATTGATATACGAACTCCTCCTGAATGGAAAGAGCTGGGAGTTGTTCCAACAAGTAAAAAAATCATGTTCTTTGATGAAAAAGGAAATTATGATGTTCAAAGTTGGCTTAATGAGTTTTCAAAGTATGTAAAAGATAAAAATCAAGCTTTTGTTCTAATATGTAGGTCTGGAAATAGAACAAGTTTAGTTGGTGAATTTTTATCTAAACAAATGGGATATGAAAATGTCTTTCATTTAGAGCATGGCATTAAATCATGGATAAGAGAAAATAGAAAAGTAGAAGAAAATTAAAATACTAATAAATTATATTTAATTTGAGGAGATTTGATTTTTGAAAGATATAAAAGTTCAAGGGATGATTCTTGCTGCATTGGGAGTATTTATCATAAGCTTTGATGCTCTTTTAGTAAGACTTGCAAATCTTGATGCATCTGTTATTTCCTTTTATAGAGGTCTTTTTATGGGAATAAGTATGTTGATTCTTTGGAGACGAAGTAGTAGCAAAACTTGGATTCCTGCCAATAAACTAGAGTTTATGAATTTTTCTTTAGTGGTCATATTATCCGCACTGGGAACTTGTCTTTTTGTCTTTTCTGTAAAATACACAGCTGCTGCAAATACTGTTGTACTTTTGGCAACCTCTTCTTTCTTTGCAGCTATATTTAGCTATTTTTTACTAAAAGAGAGAATTCAAAAACAAACTGTTATTGCAATAGTTATATCTTTTTTGGGTGTATTTATTGTTTTTGGAAACTCTTTTTCTTTTTCTGGAAATTGGATAGGAGATATACTAGGTTTAGCTTTAGCTATAACTATGGGTATTGAGCTTACTCTGCTTAGAAAATATGGACATTTTCCTACTATGCTTGTCATCTCTCTTAGTGGTTTTCTTGTTGCAGGCATAATGTATATTTTTAGTGATAAGCTTTTAGATATCTCTTTAGAATCACTGTTTTGGCTAAGTATTATGGGCTTTATTCAGATTCCATTAGCCATGTATTTTATTTTTATCTCAACAAAATATATAACATCAGCAGAAGTAAGTCTTTTCACTACTATTGAAACAACAATGGCACCAATCTGGCTATGGCTTTTTCTTAGCGAAATACCACCAAAAATGACAATAATAGGTGGTACATTAGTTATATTTGCTATATTTATAAATGCCTTGCCAAGTATAATTAAAAAAAGAAATAAAACTTACTAATATATTTTCTCTTTTTTTTCTCAATACTATTTATATTAATTAGATATACTATCTCCAAAAATAGGCCCATAAGGAATAAAATGAGAAAATATAATGTCTAGTGAAATGATACTTGCTTCATTATCAAAAGTATGGCATATAATCCCAATTGTAATTTTTATTGTATTATTAAAAAAATTTATGAATAACAAATCCAAAAAACATAGAATAAACATAAATGAAGAGCATGAAAAAAAAGGTCAAAGCCTAGAGTTACGTACAGTCGAAAAATATGAAAAACTAGGATTTAAAGTAATCTATAACCAAACCAAAGAGCCTAAAGAAGATAGCATAGACATGATTTGCACAAAAGATGAGCAAACATTTCTAATAAAATGCAATAACAACTCAAAAGCAAAATCAATCAAAGCAGAAGATATAAGAGTATTTCATAAAAGTGCAATCAACTATGTTAAGACAAATAATCTAAAAGAGCATGATGTGAAATTTAGATATATAATACACTATGAGGATGCACTAGACAAATCTTCAAAAATCATACTAAAAGATGATTATTATAATTGTAGGTATGTGATTATATAAAGGTTTTAATGACTCTTTTTATTAAGTCTACTTTGAAGCTTTTGATTTTTTAATATATGACAAATCTTTAAAAAAACAACCTTTTGTATACTCTTTTCCATCAAAGCTTTTATAATGCTCTTGCATCAGTTCTAAATCTTCCTTGCGAACATTATATTTTTTTTTACAATTGTGACAATATAAGGAATAAGTATTCATAAAGATTACTATGCAAGTTGTGTTCTCAAAACTTCAAGATTAGTTTCAGAAAAGTTCTCATTTGGAGTCTATCCTTATTGAAAAAGGACATGGTACACTTTTTGTATATTAAAAAATAAACACAAAGGAATCATATGGTTTGTAAGTTTCAAGAGATAAGTGATTTTTTTCATAAGTACTCACAACTTTTAGAAGGTATTGAAGAACAAGAGTTAAAAGAGCTATTAGAAACATTTCCACATGCATGTAAATTTGTAAAATCACTTGATGAGGATATTGTTAATTGTGATGATTTAGAGCTAGTATCACAAAAAACTTTAGAGTTATTTGATAATGCCTACGAACATGAATATACAAAAGATGATATTTTAAAGTTTGCAGGTGTAACATGCAAAATATTCGATATCGTTGATGCTCCAAAACATCATGTTCCATTTATTTTAGTTATGTTGGCAAAACTTTGATACTTATCATTTAACTGAAGATAAAAGTATAAACTATCAATTGGTTAACTAATAAACTGGTACCAGATTTTTTATCCAATAAAGAAAATAGAAAAGAAGAAATTGTAAAGTTCTAATTGCTTATAATAGTCATAACTAATTAAAAGGTAATTACATATGAAAAACAAATTATTAATTTTAATATTTAGAGCACTTATTACCTTAGGAATTATTTCTTTTTTATGTTTATTCCTTTGGTCTGTATCATTATATTTAAATTGTGAAAAAGAAAATTTGTATAAGATACTACCCTCAACAGCTATTTTACTTTCTTCACTTATAGCTTCATTTGCTGTAATTAGAACTATTTTAAATACTCAACAAATTGAACTTGAAAAAAAAGAAAATGAAAAGAAAAAAAATAAAGTTATTTTAATTGCAGGATTAAAGCTATTTAATGAGATGATAGATGACCAAGAAACATACTTTAAAGAATTATCACAAGAAATAAATAAAAGCCAAGATGTTGATTTAAAAGAAATAGATTTAATTAAATATTTCTATGACAATGAAACAAATGAAAATATAATAATTAAAAATATTGACTACTTGTTAAATATTGAATTACATAAATATACATCTGAAAGATTAGTTTTTGATTTATTAAATATAAAAAATACAGCTTCTGAATTAATTCATTTATCTAAAATTCTGAAAAATACTCATATCGCAAACAATGATAAATCATCTTCTCTAAGAATTATAAATTATATTTTAGCTGAACTAGCCAAATCAAAAGATATGATAGAAAAACATAATAAAATGAAAGAATATTTTAATTAAATCAATTTAGTGAATAAGATTTTGAAAGAGTTCGAGGCAAATTAATTTTTTGGTTTAGGATTTACCTTCACGGTAATGAGTAAATCAAAAAATTGATTTAACGCTGAAATATTTTAAAAGATTGTTTAATAAATTGATTTTTTTGCTGAATGCAAAATGAAGTGGCTCCGGCACCTGGATTCGAACCAGGGACCAAATGATTAACAGTCATCTACTCTACCACTGAGCTATGCCGGAACTTGTATAAAAGGTATTTAAAAAGAAGTTTGATGGCTCCGGCACCTGGATTCGAACCAGGGACCAAATGATTAACAGTCATCTACTCTACCACTGAGCTATGCCGGAATCTTTCTTCTCTTTAAATGGAGTGGAAGTATAGTAAAATTTGTTTTTTTTGTCAAGGAAATTTCCCAAAAATTAGCAAATTTTATAAAAATTTAAACCTGCACTATCAACTAGAGATATTTTCGATGATTTCACTAGTTTTTCTAGCTCTTTTTTACTATTTTCATCAAACATATTATCGATATCTTCTAAGGTCAAAGGTCTTCTTTCTAGCAAAGATAATATCTCTTCATTACTATAAGAGTTTAGTTGTTTTCGTCTATTTTTAAATGCAATATTTACATTTATATTTTCAAATATTTTTGCAATACTTTCTAAAGTTTCAAAACTCACTGGTTTAACTTCATAAGCTGGTGGTCTATCAATTGTACCAATATCTACTCTATGTGGATTTATCTTTTTAACAGCTTCATAAAGTAGTTCTATTTCACTTTCTTTATCGTTTAAGTCTTTTACAAAAAGTATCTCTAAAACAAAACTTTTTGTAGTTTTTGCTTTAAACTCTATCATAGCTTCAATTATTTTTTCTATATCAATATTTTCATGTATTCTATCTAGTTTCTTAAAACACTTTTGGCTTACACAATCAAGTGATAACTTCACCGTGTCAAATTTCAATAAGGCATCAAAAATCTTTTTGTCATATATTGTACTTCCATTTGATAGTATTAAAGTCTTTGCCTCTTTTTTGATTTTATCTATTCTTGTGATTAGTTCATCTAAGTTTGGGTATAGAGTTGGCTCGCCATTTGCAGTGATTGTTATCATATCTATTTTAGGATACTTCTTAAAAGAGTTTTCAATAGCCTCTAAGACTTCATCTACACTTGGGTAAGAGTTCATCTTATCAACAGTTTTTGCAGGCTTTAATTCACAGTATAAGCAGTCAAAATTACACTGTTTTGTATCAGGAGATAAATCTACTCCCAAAGAGATACCAAATCTCCTTGAAGGAATAGGTCCAAAGATTATGTTTGACACTATTTTTTACTAACTCTTTGGCACTCTTTTACAAAGTGAATTGCATTTTCAACTGGAACATCAGGTAAGATACCATGACCTAAGTTAAAGATATGCCCTTCACCTTGCATGATGTCTTGAATTCCTTCAACACATTTTGTTGTAGCTTCTTTTGAGTATAATCTACAAGGTTCCATATTACCTTGAAGAACATATTTATCTCCAAGTTTTTCTTTTGCAAGTGCCATTGGAGTTCCCCAATCCACACCAAATACATCAAAATTTCCATAAACTTTGTCTAAAAATGCAGGGATTCCTTTAGGGAACATGATTACCGGGATATGTGGATATTTTTCTTTTAAATACTCAGCAATTTCTACCATATATTTCCATGAAAACTCATCGTATTTAGCTGGTTCTATTGCTGCTGCCCATGAATCAAATATCTGAACAACATCTGCCCCTGCTTTGATTTGGTTTTCCATATATAGTTTTACTATATCAGTTACTTTTCTTAAAATTTTATGTAGAAGTTCTGGATTTGAGTACATCATTTTTTTACAAATATTGTATGTCTTTGTCCCTTGCCCTTCTATCATATAAGTTGCTAGTGTCCAAGGAGCACCTGTAAAACCTATAAGTGCTTTATCTTCTGGTAACTTTTGTTTTAATAACTTGATAGTATCGTATACGTAAGTTAATTTATCAGCGGCTTCTTTTCCACCAAGTAAAGCATCAATATCTGCTTCTGTTTTAACAGGATCTCTGAAAATTGGACCTTCACCTTTGATAAACTCTAAGTGCATACCCATTTCATTTGGGATAACTAAAATGTCACTAAATAAAATAGCTGCATCAACTCCAACTATATCAAGTGGTTGGATAGTAACTTCTGCTGCTAATTCTGGATTATGGCATAGGTTTAAAAAGTTTCCAGCTTGAGCTCTTACTTTCATGTACTCTGGTAAGTATCTTCCAGCTTGTCTCATCATCCATACAGGAGTGTAAGGTGTTGGTTTTCTAAAACATGCATCTACAAATATTTTTGACATTATAATTTTCCTTTTGTATTCTATTTCTTTCCAACTTTTCCCAAAAAGAAAAGTCCAACTGATAGTGCAGTAACCGCAAGTGCAAAATATAGCATCTCTAGTGCACCATCATATTTTGTATGTAAAACTCTTTGAAAAAAGTTTACAACTAAAACCATAACTATAACTTTTGCTATTTTATCTTTTAGTTGGTCTAGTGTTGTTATTGATAAAATTTTTGAGTCATCTTTTGCAACTTGTGAGTGGTCAATTGGAGAAATAAAGAGTTCATATACACCAAATGAGAATATTAACATAACAACTGCTATCAAATATAAATCAACAGCTCCAATAATACCACTTACAATATCTTCGTGGAAATGTTCTGGATGTGCACTTGCAACAATTGTATCAAAAGCATATACAGCTACACCAAAAATATCCATACTAGCTACAACAAAAAGAACTAAAGCTCCAATGAGCCCAAAAATAACTGCCGAAAGAACAAGAAATCTTGTCTTCCACATGGCAGCTTCAAAAAGCTTTTCAATCATTAAATGTCGTTCTCCAACTCAATCCATTTAAGTGCTATTCTAACAGAGTTAGTTGCAGCCCCTACTCTTACTTGGTCAGCAACATTAAAGTAGTGAACCATATTTGCAGAATAGATATCTTTTCTAATTCTTCCTACATATGTAATATCAGTATCAGTTGAAATAATTGGCATAGGGTATGCGTTGTTTTCAAGGTCATCTATTACTTCTACATTTTCAAATTTTTCTAATGCAGTTCTTACTTCATTAACATCAACATCAACATCATCTGCAAACGTTACAGTGATAGATTCACTATGGCTTCTAAGAACTGGAACTCTCACACAAGTAGCAGCTATTTGCATATCTTTGTGCATGATTTTTTGAGTCTCTTTTACCATTTTCATCTCTTCTTTAGTGAAGCCATTATCTTGGGCTACATCTATTTGAGGAATAACATTATTTACAATTTGATGTGCAAAAGCTTCTACATTTACTTCATCTAATTTAAAAGCTAACATACCTTGCATTTGTTTTACAAGCTCTTCCATACCTTTTTTACCAGCTCCTGAAACAGCTTGATATGTAGATACATCAACTCTTTTGATTCCATAAAGTTCATCAAGTGGTTTTAATGATAGTACCATTTGAATAGTAGAACAATTTGGATTTGCAATAATTCCTGATTGTTTCCACAAAGCTATATCTTCTGGATTTACTTCTGGTACAACTAAAGGTATAGTTGGGTCCATTCTAAAGTGACTTGTATTATCAATAACTACAGCACCTGCTTCAACAGCATATTTAGCAAACTTTTCAGATATAGATCCACCTGCACTAAAAAAAGCAATATCTACTTCATTTTCTTCGAAACAAGTTTCAGTTAGCTCTAAAACATTTATCTCTTTATTTTTATACTCAATAGTACTACCTAAACTTCTTGCACTTGCTAAGGGAACAATTTTATTAACAGGGAAGTCATATGCTTCCATAACTCTAAACAGTTCTTCACCAACTGCACCAGTAGCACCAACTACTGCTACATTAAATCTTCTCATTTCTAATCCTCTCCTAAAGTATTATCTTTATCAACTGTACTTTCTTCTGGTTTATCTTTTAAATTAAATTCATCTAAATTAATACCATCCATAGTATCAGCACTTTCAATATCCAACTCATCATCATCTTCTTTTGGACATTTTGCTATTGAAACAACTTTATCTTTTGCATCAACATTTACAATAATTACACCAGAAGTATTTCTTCCAGCTTTTCTGATTGTTTGCATATCTACTCTAATCATTTTACCAATAGAAGTTAAAATCATCAAGTCTTGTGCTTCATCAACTAATACAGCACCTACAACACTACCAGTTTTAGCGCTTAATTTCATAGAAATAACACCACTTCCAGCTCTGTTTGTCTCTCTATACTCTTCTACTGTTGTTCGTTTACCAATACCTTTTTGAGATACTGTTAACAACTCTTGTTCAACATTATCAACAACATTTGCATCAACTACGAAGTCACTATCATGTTTAAACTTGATACCTCTTACACCTCTTGTACTTCTACCTTGTTCTCTTGTTTTCTCAATATCAAATCTAATACATTGACCTAAGCTTGTGAAAACCATCAGGTATTGAGATTCAACAGTTGTGATTTTTGCTGTTACAATTTCATCTGCATCATCAAGAACAATTGCTCTTACACCATTACTTCTGATGTTTGAGAATTCTTTTAATGATGTTCTTTTAACAACACCATTTCTTGTAAAGAATGCCAATGATTTTGACTCATCAAAATCACTTGTTGGAATGATTTCCATAATTTTTTCATCAGGTCTTAGGTTGATTAAGTTAACAACTGCTTTACCTTTAGCTGTTCTGCTTCCTTCTGGGATTCTATAAACTTTCAACCAGTATAGTTGCCCCATGTTTGTAACAAACATCAAGGTATCATGGGTATTAGTTACAAAGAATCTTTCAATAAAGTCATCATCGTGAGTAGTAACTGCAACTTTACCTTTACCACCTCTTCTTTGTTTTTCATAAGATTTTATTGGTACTCTTTTTACATATCCATTATGAGTAATAGTAACTACCATTGGCTCATTTGGAATTAAGTCTTCAATATCAATCTCATCATAAGAATCTTCAATATCAGTTAATCTTTTAGATGAGTATTTTTCTCTAATTTCATTTAACTCTTCTTTGATTATTTCAACTAATCTTTCTTCTGATTTTAGGATAGCTTCAAGTTCTGCAATAATAGCCATAAGTTCTTGATATTCTGCCTCTAATTTATCTCTTTGAAGACCTGTTAATCTTCCTAATCTCATATCTAAAATAGCTTGTGACTGGATTGCACTTAATCCAAATCTCACTTCTAATTTCTCTTTTGCATCAGCATCATTTGAACTTGCTCTGATGATTTTAACTACTTCATCTATATTATCAAGGGCAATTTTAAGACCCTCTAAGATATGAGCTCTTGCTTTTGCTTTTTCTAAGTCAAATATAGTTCTTCTAATAATTACTGTTTTTCTATGTGAAATAAATACATTTAATAGCTCAGGCAATGTAAATACCTTTGGCTCTTTATTATGTACAGCTAAAAGAATAATTCCAAATGTAGTCTCCATAGGAGTTGATTTGTATAGATTATTCATAACTATTTCACTCATGGCATCTTTTTTAAGTTCAATTACAACTCTAATACCATCTCTATCTGATTCATCTCTAACTTCTGAAATACCTTCTATTTGCTTATCTTTTGTAAGGTTTGCAATAAGCTCAATAAGTCTTGCTTTATTTACTTGATAAGGCAATTCATCAAGTACAATAATCTCTTTTTTTCCTCTAGTTTCAATATGGTGTTTAGCTCTAATTCTAACTCTTCCACGTCCAGTATTATATGCATCAATAATACCTCTTCTTCCAAAGATAGTTCCACCTGTTGGGAAATCTGGACCTTGAATAAACTCCATTAACTCATCAGCTGTAGCTTCTGGATTATCAAGAATATGCATTGTTGCATCAAGTAACTCATTTAGATTATGAGGAGGAATCTTTGTCGCCATACCAACTGCAATACCTTCAGAACCATTCATAAGTAATGTAGGAACTCTTGTAGGTAAAACTGATGGCTCTTTTATAGTATCATCATAGTTCATTGTAAAGTTAACAGTATCTTTATCAATATCTTTTAAAATATCTTCAGAGATTTTTGTAAATCTTGACTCTGTATATCTCATAGCTGCTGCACTATCACCATCTACTGAACCGAAGTTTCCTTGTCCATCAATAAGTGGTTCTCTCATAGAGAAGCTTTGTGCCATTCTTACAAGTGCATCATAAACTGAAGTATCTCCATGGGGGTGATACTTACCAATAACATCCCCAACTATCCTTGCAGATTTTTTATATGGTGCTCTTGCACTCATATTTAAATCGTGCATTGCAAATAGTATTCTTCTGTGTACTGGCTTCAATCCATCTTTAGCATCTGGTAAAGCTCGACCAATAATTACACTCATCGAGTAGTCTAAGTATGAAGACTTTACGGAATCTTCGATATTTATATCTATAATATCTTGATTTTCAAAAAGGTTTTCCATTGATATTGCCTTGTTATAAAATTTAGATATTTTATCCAAATTTTACTTAGTGTTAGTGAATAAAAAAGGGGGAAAGTATAAAACTCTCCCCCTTGTACAAATTTAATCTAATTTTTATAAATTATTATCTTTTTTATACTTTATAACAACGTCATAGATCTCATCTTTTAGTCTAAGCTTTTCTTTTTTCTTAGTTTCAATTTCAAATTGATCAGCATGAGCTTTCTCTAATTGTGCAATCTCTTCATCTAAAGCATTATGTTTATCAAAAAGATTGTGAAAGTGGTTATCACGGCTCTTTAATTGAGTTATTATTTCTCTGTGTTCATGAAACATATGTTTTCCTTGTTTTTAAATTCTTTTTATTATAACAGTTATGTTCTATAGTCTGCATTAATTTCTACATATTTATAACCTAAATCACATCCATATGCAGTAAAGTTTTCACTACCAAGCCCTATATCACAAATAATTTTAAACTCTCTATTTTGTAATACTTTTCCAGCATCTTCTTCACATTTTGCATCAAATACAATTTCACCTTTGTTAAATACAACTACATCATTATAAGAGATAACTAAAGTGTTTTCATCACACGCTATTCTACTAGCTCCTATTGTTGAAGCTATTCGTCCAAAGTTAGGGTCTTCTCCAAATAGTGCTGTTTTTACTAACAGTGAGTTTGATAAAGCTTTTGCAGCTTTCATTGCATCTTCTTTTGATGCAGCATTAATAACTTCAAAGGCAACACTCTTTTTAGCACCTTCACCATCAGCAACCATTAACATAGCCATGTCATGCATTACTAGTTTTAAAGCCTCTTTAAATGCTTCTTTATCATAAGCATTTGATTTACCATTTGCCAATACTAATACAGTATCGTTTGTAGAAGTATCTCCATCAACTGAGATTGCATTGAAAGTTGTTTCACTAGCTTCATTTAAAGCTTCTTGAATAGCCTCTTGTGAAACTTTTGCGTCAGTACAAATAAAACATAACATTGTTGCAAGGTTTGGATTTATCATTCCTGCACCTTTTGCTACTGAACCTATTTTAAAACTAGTTCCATCTTCAAGTTTAACTTCATACATACAAGTTTTTGCATAGGCATCTGTTGTCATAATAGCTTGACTTAAACTCTCACCATTTTTACTTGTTAAATCAAACTTCTTAGCTCCAGCAACTATTTTTTGTATTGGAAGTCTATTTCCAATAACTCCAGTTGAGCTCATAATTGGATTTTTAATATCAAAATTTAGTGAAGAAAAAATAGTATCAATATCTTCAATACCTTTTTGACCTGTTAACGCATTTGCATTTTTTGAGTTTATCAAGACAAAATTTGTTTTAAAATTAGCCGAATATTTTTGATAGTGTTTTAATGGTGCTGCTTGAAATTTGTTATTTGTAAAAACTGCTCCCACATCACACAAAGTATCACTATAAATGAAACCTATATCTTTTTTATTATTTGCTTTTAAACCAGCAGAGATACCATCACAATAGAAACCATCAATTTGGTCTATAAAACCTTTTATTGGAAAAATCGAAAACATTAGCTACAACACTCCTCTGGTACAACTTTTTGATTTATTAAAATTTTTGCTTTTGCGATACCTTTTTGATTACCTACTAAAAGTAATTTACAATCACCTTCAATAATAGTTGAACCTTTTGGCATTTGAATAAATCTTCCTCTTTTTTCTGTAATACCTATCACAGAAACCTTATATCTATCTCTTAAATGAATATCTTTTAGCTGTCTTGTTACTAACCATGAACTTTCACGTACCAATACCTCTTCCATATCAATAGGAGTATCAGGTTTATATAAAAACTCTTCAAGTACATTTTCCATATCAGGTCGAACTGCCATAGCCGAAACTCTTTTTGCCATAAGTGATGGAGGAGCTACAACTTTATCCGCCCCAAGTTTTTTTAATCTCTCTTTATCATGCTGTGTTTCTGCATTTGAGATAATCAAAAATGGTTTGTTTCTTCCTAACTCTTTCTCATAAAGTCTAACAGATGCAATAAGTGTAATATTATCAGAAATATTTCTTGCAAGTGTAATAACACCCTTTGCAGATGATAAGTGAGACTTTAAAAAGGCTCTTTCAGTAAAAGATTCCTCACATACATAATATGGGTAGTTGTACTCTTTTGCTATCTCTTCTATGTCTTCTCTTGGATCAACTACTACAAAAGGTACATGATTCTCTCTAAATTGTCTAGCGAGCTGAATTGTATATTCATTGTGATGAAAGATAACAAAATGTCTACGAAGTCTTGCAATTTTATAAAGCATATTTCTTTCCTTATATAGTTCAATCAGGTTACCTTTTACAATTGCATCAATTAGTACAGCAATTGAAAGAGTAAACAAAGCAAACCCAAAAATAATAAGTGTGACGGTGAAAAACCTACCCGCATCAGAAATTGGAGCAATCTCTCCAAAACCAACTGTAGTAAAAGTGATACCTGTTTGATAAATAGCATCTAATATTGGAAAATCATCTATAAGCACATATCCAACTGTACCAATCATCATTAATAATTGTACTAGTACTAAAGGTACTCTAAATGGTTTTAACTGTTGATATATTAAGGGGTTAAGATCGTATTCTGGCTTTGTAGTTCTTATTTCCCAGCCAAGGGATTTTTTTAAATTACGAAAGATGCTCATAGAAGCACTTTATTTTAGTGCCTCTATTATGAGTTTTTCTTAAGAGTTCTTAACTCTTTTGCTGATATTTTAATTTTTTGTGTAGTACCATCATCTAAAGTAACTCTTACAGTTCTTAAGTTAGGTAAAAATCTTCTTTTTGTTCTGTTTTTTGCATGACTTACGTTGTTTCCAGCCATAGGTCCTTTTCCAGATATTGCACATCTTCTTGACATTATTTTTCCTTCTGTTTTCAAAATATCTGCGAATTATATCTTTTTTATCTTAAGTTTAATTTAAATATCAGAAAGTATTTCTTCTAATCTTTTAAACTGGATATCAAATAAAAATTCATCCGCTGTTTCTTTGTTTGTTTTTTTTATATTTTTTAGTTCATCTTTATTTGATAAGATTGCTTCTACTTTAAACTGCATTGACCTATCACTTGGTGAATCCATTGTTGAAAATATATCAATAACTTCTCTTGAGGCACTATTTGCACTTACAAAAACTGCTGTTTTATAAAACATAGCTTTTATAACATTTGAAGAGAAAGCTTTTATATATGTAGGTAGTATATAAATATCAGCAGCACTATATAACAAATCCATATTTTTATAATCTTCTAAAAGCATCACTTTATCATCTAAATTATATTTAGTGAATTTAAATTTTAGAGTATAGATTTGTTTACTATCACCTGCAATTATTGCTTTAAAGTTATTTGCACTCAATGTTGCTATTATATTTAAAAACTCTATTACTCCATTTTTCATTAAATTCTTTGCATGAAAAAGTATGATTTTATCTTTTTTATTAAGATTTAACTCTTGTGACAATATTTCTTTTGACTCTTTTGGTTTTAGATATGTTGAAGTTATTGTGGGATAAATAACCTCAATCTTATCATTTGTAATATTGCAAGCTTTTATCATCTCTTGTTTCATAGTATATGAATTAGCAATAGTTTTCTTAGAGTTTTCAACTAACTCAATTGACTCTTCATCTAATACTCCACTATGAAAATAGATATCAGGATAAGTTTTACTCTTGAAAGTTAATTTATCCAAAATATTTTGTTTTTTATGGAGTTTTATATTTTCTTTTTTTAGAAGTTCATCTATAAGTATGTTTTTTGATTTGAAATAAATTGATAAGTTTTTATTCATTTATTACCTTTAACACATCATCTGAAGTTATAAGCTTCATACAATCATGATGCCCTAAAGGACATACTCTTTTCATACAAGGTGCACACTCTAAGTTTTTAGTGATAATGTGCTCATTGGGATTATTCCATTGATTTGTCTCTTTGTATCTTGTAGGACCAAAAATTGCATAAGTAGGAACTTTAAAAGCAGCTGCTATATGCATAGGTCCAGAATCATTTGTAATAAAAATATCTAACCCTGCAACTTTTTCAATAAGCTCAGGAATGCTAGTCTTTCCAGCTATATTTTGGTAGTTTTTTATACCATTTTCTTTTAAAGATTTTTCAATATCACTAGCAATGTCAACTTCCCCAGGACCACCAAAAATTACAATATCATACTTAAATGCTAGCTCAACAGCAACTTTTGCAAACTCTTTTGGGTACCATCTTTTTGCACTACCATAAGTTGCCCCAGGGTTTATTCCTAAAGTCGGTTTTGAGTATGAAAAAGGTTCAAAATAGAGTTTTAAATCACCAGGGAGGTTGTTTAAATTTAACGCATGATTGATAAAGTCATTGTAACGAAGAACTTGATGTTTTTCTTCTTTCACAAGTCTTTTATAGTTGAATTTTTTTTGAGCCTTAATAAAAAACATCATTAACTTAGAAGAAAAACTTCGTCTAAAAGAGATGGCTAAGTCTACTGAGCCTATTTCATTAGCAATTTTAAATAAACCCACATAACGGTTCTTAGCTTTTTTACTATTATCAACAAGAATACGTTTGACGTTTTTAAAGTTTCCCAAAGCTTGTGTTGAGACATACGAACCCAACATTGTAATCTCTGCATTGGGATAGGTTTTGATGATATTTTCAATTGCAGGGGTAGTCATAATTGCATCGCCTAACCATGTAGGAATTTCTATAAATATTTTTTTAACCATAGTGTTGTACCATCTCTTTGTAAGCATAAAATTGTGGCAATTTGATGAGTTTACCCTCTCTATTATCCACCAAACCATACCCTGGAGCAATCAGTTGATGCCAATAGACACGACGAACTTTCCCTGTATTTATGGCAATCTCATGATACTCTTTCATATATTTTGTATAGGTATCACAACTTACGCACTCTTTTTCACTCGTAGGTGCATACGGTGCCGTGTTTGAAAGAGGCCAGTTTACTTCTGTGATATAGACATCATCGCTTTTGCATTTTGAAGAGAGTTTCACCAAAGTATACAACAAATCAATTTTGTTGTGTGTATCAAAAAAACCATACTGAGTATTTGAAGGACCACCTCGTCTGTCTACATATAACAGCGCATTTACTTTATCAAACTCTACATTAAAAGTATTAAACAGTGCTCTTATAGTGTAGTAGTATTCAAAGTCAATCATACTGGGACCTATGAGTTGAACGTGAGGGAAGTGCTCTTTTTTTAATTTTTGCGCAATAAGGTAAAAATCCAAATACTCTTTCACACTAAAAAAGCCCCATTTGGCACGATTAATCGTGGTACCAATTTGATACTCATCAACGATTCCATCAAACTTAGTCAAAATGATATTTAAATCTTCTTTGAGCAGTTTGCCATCTTCAATATGTACTCTGTCTTGCATGATATTCAGCAAAATATGTTTTTTATTTTGGACATTAAAACTTTGGGCAAATGTAACATACTCATCGATTTTATCCATCTCCCACAAAGGAAGTCGAATGATTAAGTGTTTAATGCCCAACTCTTCTATGAGTTCTTGTTGGTCATTGCCTTTATCTAAATTCACACCCATTCCAAAAAATGAGTTGTCAATGTTTTGCTTTTTTGAAAAAAACTTCATCACTAATATGGCAAAAGGCAAAACAATCAAAGAACTCAGAAGAAGTTTGACATAGTCCAACACATATCTTTTACGCATGGCTTTTTTATACGCTTTATCTTTAATAACATGCGGCTGGTCTGAGTATTCATCCCAAAAAAAAGGCGCTTGATTCATGAAGTCAACTCTTTTAATCTTTGTTCGATTTCCAAATACAATGCGTTGGAATAATCAGCTGGAACTAAAAAGTTGTTTTGGTTCTCTTTTTCACTGATTGTTGCCCAGCGTTTATCACTTGCAAAAAGTGTGTCTCCAAAAAATGAAAGCGTTTTTGTATTGACTGCCCCTGCTAAATGCATGGGCCCCGTTGAAGTACTGACAAACAGAAAACATGAACTTAAAAATTGGGTAAATTCATACAACGACATCTTAGAGTCTAAAATCTCTGCATCAAAATCTAAATGTGCTTGAATGTACTCTTTAGAATCTCCATCATCAGGTCCAAAAGTAAACACTGCACGATATTCATTGTTTTGAAGGGTTCTTGCTAAGGTGATGTAGTCATCTAGTGCTAAGTTTCCATCACTACTTCCTCCAAATCCTGGGTGAAAGACCACTTTTTTCTCTTTAGATGAAGTGATATTTAAAAGTGGTTTAGAAAAAGTTGCTTGCAAATCAGGGAAAAGTTTTAACCCCAAATCAAGGTTGTATTGCCATTCTGTTTTTTCTACACGACTTCGTCGTTGTTTCACCCGTTTGTTAAAAAAAAATTGAGCAATCTTTGTTGCGGGTGCGACTCTTTTTTTAATGCCACTTTTAAAAAGCAGTTTTCCTAAATTAGTATCGATATAAGCACTGATACTGGCATCAAACTTTTTAGACTTTATCGTTTGTAACGTTGTATTTAAATCATTCTTGTCGTACAAAATCACATCATCTATAAACTCAATATGTTGTGCGAATTCAAAGTTGACTTTGCTTACAAGTGCCGTGAGTTTAGTTTGAGGGTATTGCTCTTTAATGGCTTTAAATAAAGGCAAGGTCACAATAAAGTCCCCTATTTTGTCATGTCGTGTTATGAGTAAATTCATTTTTTCAACTCTTTGTTGGCTTCATACAGTTTGATGTATTTATAAAAGTTTGTAACCATATGAGAAAAAGCGATGATCAATCCCACATAGCCATCTAAAAATCCACGTTTAAATATATAGGTACGTATAAACGAATAAAACCCATTGAAATAAGCTTTTGCAGGAGAAGATTTTTTCTTCCCTGCATTGTTTTGTGCAAAAAGTGTTGAGTAGTGGTCGGCTTTAATCACAAATTGTGAAATTGAGTGATAGCTGTAATGTTCGACATTACCTTTTAACTCTTCAATCTTAAACCCATCAGTAATAATATCTTCATGCACATCGTTGCTGTTGTATTGTGTACATTTTTTGTTGTAGAGGCGTTTGATTTTTTGATTGTTCCAACCACAATACTTCACTTGAATCTCTTTGTAAAAGGCTTTAAAGTTCAGTTTATAGACACACTTTTCATCCAAGATTTTGTTTTGCAGTGTTTCAAAGAGTTCTTTATCCACGACTTCATCACTGTCAATGATGAGTATCCAATCATTTTTAGCAAATGAAGCTGCATGGTTTTTAGTCCATCCAAATCCTTTAAACTCACCTTGAATCAAGTTAACATTTGAAAACTCTTGTGCAATATTCATAGTGGTATCTGTTGAACCATTGTCATAGACAACCACATCACTGAAACCTTTTAGGCTCTTTAATGTTCTTCGTATGGTATTTTCGTTGTTTTTTGCTAATACTACGGCACTTATATTCATAACTATCCTAAAATGATTTGATAAAAGCTTTGAACTTATAACCCAATTGCTTTTTGAATGTAAAGATTTCATCAGCAGTGCTTAAACCATCAGCATCAACACGATAGTTGATACCTTTTATTCCTGAAAAATCTTTATGAATAGCATTGCCAATTCTAAAAGCATATGTATAATAATTGAGTGTCTCTGTTGCGATGGCATCATTGTATTTTCCAAAAGGAAATACAAAACTCTCTACTTTGATGCTGAGTTTCTCTTCTAAAATTTGTTGAGAAAGTATTAACTCCTCTTTTATATTTACATCCTCTTCTAAAAGATTCGTATGGGTATGTGAATGGGACGCGATTTGCACCAAACCACTCTCAATCATCTCTTTCATTTCTTTAAAAGTACAAAATGTACCTTTTTCATAGTTTTTAAACTCATCATTATGTTCAAAGGACATTCGTACCTCAGGTGTTTGGCTACATACATCCAAAATGTACTTCGTGGGCACAGCCAATAAAGCTTTAATGTTGTACTTTTTTAAAATAGGAAAAGTTAAATAATAAAAATCCGCATACGCATCATCAAAAACTAAGCAAGCGTATTTTCCTTTGAGTTCTTTTTTTGTAGGAAAGGTGGTTTGAAAATGAGAAGCAATGTACTGCATATGTTTTTCAAAAACTTCTATGTTATTACTGCATCTGTCACTGTTGACATGATGATACATAAGATTAATCAACAACTTCAATCCCTTTTAGACGCTTTTTAAAATTGATTTTATTTTTATGGTGTTGCGAATATTGCAATGCCAATTCTACACACATCTGCTCTTTTTCTTTGATACATTTAGCATATGCTGTTGCTATGATTTCAAGGTCTTTATCTTTTGCCCACAATTTACAAAAGTTTTTAAGTCGTTGCTCTAAACTCAAGCTTATAAACTGCATTCGATTGATGTCCACAATCTTAAAAGTATAGATACTTCCCTCTTTTTTAATTAAGATATTTCCAGGGGAATAATCTTGATGAAGGATGCCATTTTCATGCAAAGAATAGGTGAATTGGGCAAACTGTTTAAAGACCTCTTCTTTGTCTTCAAAATTCTCTTCTAAAAGTGGTTCACGTATCGTAAAGTCATATTTAAACTCTTCACTGATAAAATAACTTTCATTAAGTAAACCTCCTTTATAAAATGTCACGTATGCAATAGGAGTGGGAGTAAAATCTCCAATTTTTATCGAGTAGTCATACGATTTCTTGGCTTTTGTATCTTTGAAAAACGTGTAAACAATCTTATTGATAAAATGTGGGACTTTAAAAGACTTAACAACCACCGAAGTGTCATTCCAATTTAAAATTTTAAGTTCATTTCGTGCTTTATGGATATTTCCATTTATTTGTTTAAAATGCGATTGTATGTTTTTAATAAAAGGTTCAAATTTTTCAAACCCACTGTTTAGTTTATATTGCATTGGTTTCACTTCTTAGTTAAAAATAATTTATATTTCGTTAAAATGCAAACATTATAACAAAAGGTATCTTATCAATTGAATAAAAATATTTTAGAAATTTGTCTTTCTCCTGATTTGGGTGGACTTGAACTTCATGTTAAAAACCTGGCTCAACATCTGAACTCCCTTGTGGTTATTAATAGCACTTCCAAACTGGAAACTTTTTTTAAAGACAGCCCTTATACATATAAGAAAATTGGACGTCGAAGTTTCTTTCCTTTAGCAAAAATCATAGATGAAAATGAAATCGATATTGTACACTTGCATTGGACAAAAGATATCCCCACCGTCGTACTTGCAAAATTGCTTTCTAAAAGAAAACCTAAAATTGTACAAACGCGACACATGCATATGACACGTTTTAAAAGTGATTTTTACCATAAATTTTTATACAAAAATATAGATACCATGATTGCTGTGACTCATTTAGTCAAAGACCAACTCAATGAGTTTATCCCAGCTTCAGTGAGACCCCAAATCAAAACGTGCTATATTGGTGCTAGTACTCCTTCTCCACTAAGTGATGAAGACAAAAAAGAGCTCAAAGAAAGATATAACTTAAAAGAGGAATTTACAGTTGCTATTGTAGGACGAATTGAGAAACCAAAAGGACAACACATTGTCCTAGAAGCAGTTGAAAAGTTACGTCAAAATGGACTTAAGGCTAAGACTTTAGTAATTGGACATGCGATGGATGAAGCCTATTTGACTGAACTAAAAACAAAATACCCAAAAGATGTTTTTACAGGATTTATTAATAATGTAAGTGACTTAATGCAAATTGCTTCATGCTTGGTTTTAGCTACACAAAAAGAAACATTTGGATTGGTTTTAATTGAAGCCATGAAGTGTGGTATTTGTGTTTTAGGAAGTAACCAAGGGGGACCCATTGAAATCATTGATGACAATGAAAATGGTTTGCTTTTTGAAAGTATGGACAGTGAAGATTTATATAATAAGCTAAGCCTCGTTGTCAATGACACTCAACTTCAACAACAGTTGGCACAAAAAGGTAAAGAAAAAGCCAATTTATATTTTGACAGTCAGACACAGTTTCAAGCTTTTAAAAATATATTGGAGAATCTATGAAAGTCAGTATTATAATAGCAGTGTATAAAGATGTTGAGGCTCTAGAACTCATCATTGAGTCACTCAGACATCAAACTTATAAAAACTTTGAGGTCATCATTGCTGAAGATGGAAAGTCTGAAGAGATGAAAACATTTGTAGCTACTGTAAAAGACTTGGATATAAAGCATACCACGCAAGAAGATAATGGAGTAAGAAAATCAAACTCTCAAAACCAAGGTATCAGAGCATCTTCAGGAGAGTATTTGATATTTATAGATGGGGATTGTACTTTATACATTGATTTTATAGAAAAACACCTTGCTGTTTCTTCTGAAAAAAGTATTGTATCGGGTCGTCGTGTGAACTTGGGACCTAAATACTCAACCATGTTAAGACATAAAAAAATCACTGCATTATGGCTTGAAAAAAACTTTATTCGCAAATATTTTGATATTGCAAATGATGCAAAAGAGGAGAAGCATACAGAAGAGGGATTAAGAATAAAGCCCCATGGATTGATTCACTCTCTTTTAAAACGAAGGAAAAAAGAGTTACCTCTTTTAGGCTGTAACTTTTCATGTTATCGCCAAGCCATATACGATATTAATGGATTTGATGAAGCACTTGGAAACTCAGCATATGCCAGCGATACAGACCTCGAATGGCGTTTTAAAGGTTTAGGGTATAAAATAGTTTCTGCAAAATACATTGCTAACCAGTTTCATCTCTTTCATAAAAGAAAGAGTGGAACTTTTAAGCGTGATATGATGGACCAAATTCAAACAAATAAAATAAATAAACAGTATCAATGTTCCAAAGGTCTAAATAGTTATTCATAACTTTCTAAAGAACACAAAAGTACCTTTAGTTAATTAAAGTAAAGTAACTTTTATTTATATAAAATCAAAGATTAGGAAGTTTGTCTATTTAATCTTGTACAATACTTCTAAATAAATCATCTTGAATAATTATCTCACTTGCTTTATATGACCAATGAGTATCATCACTATAAAATAAGTCGATTACTCCTTTCTTCAACTCTTTTTCCAATATTTCTTTTGTATCAATAAAGTAATATTTTTTTGATAAACTTCTTAAATCTTCAAAAAATAAACTTTTAGGATATTCTTGATTTATGATATATTTTCTATATAAATTATATTTATCTACTGCTGGCATAAAAATAAGCTTTATATTTTGTTTTTCTAAAATATCAGATAATCTATTTAAATTATAATTTAATAATTTAATATTCTCTACATTCTCAAGTGATAACTTATTTATATCATCTGCATAAAACATTATATCTGAAGAGGATTTAGCTGTAAAAAACTTTTGATTTAATTTTTCTCTGTAAAAACTTCCAAAAGAACCATACCCACTAAAAAAATACTTTAAATTATATTTTAAAGCATTGAAATTCAAATTATTAATCATAGTTATCTTATTTTCAGATAAGGAGTTTATATTATATATTTCTTTTTGATTGTTTATTAAAGAAGTGAAATTTTCATTTTTACTTATTTTAAAAAAATTCACTCTTTTTGTCAATCTTTCTAATGCTTCACGCTGTACAGATTCTATTAAGATATATTTAACACCTATAGTTTTCAGATAGTTTGAATTAGCTAATAGAACAATTGTTTCTATATAATTGTCTGTACCTGATAACTGTTGAATATTCAAAACTTTTAAATTATACTCATTAACTATATAATCTTGATAAAAACGATTTAAACCGAAGCCCATACCTTGGGAGAAAGAGTCCCCTATAGTAACTAAGTCAACCTTTCCACCATTATAATCTTTAAAATCTATATATGACTTAGTGAAGGTTTGTTTATTTATTGGTCTTTCATGTAAAATATCTACCATGTAACTTGTTCTTCCTAAATCCCCTATATATTTATTGTCATCAGGATTAGGATAAACTACACTTGTATACACAAAATACGTTGTAATATGAAATAACAGTAGAATCAATAATGCAATTATCCAGAAATATGTAATTTTTCTATACTTATCCATATATCTCCCTAAAAATTAAAATATAAAAATTCTGAGTATTTACTCATAATTGAAATGATATACAATGAAAAAACAATAAAAACCAATGAATTTAGATACGGCTTATTAAAAAATGTTTCTTTTTTTTCCATAGAGTTCTTAAATAGTAAAACTAATATAAAACATACCAAAATAAATGCCGTCGTTTTATTTTTACCCATTATATTTTCATATACGATTCCATAGTTAAAATACAGCCCATTATAAGCCTCTAAAAACTTAAAATACTTCTCTGGTAAAACAATATTATCTAAACTAAACATAGCCCCTAAGACTTTAATAGCATCATCCCACTCTTTGGCTCTAAAAAAG
>NZ_CALJLR010000016.1:0-2529 GCF_937982575.1 uncultured Arcobacter sp.
TTACAGTTGTTTTAGAAAGCATATCGATTAAAATTAGGTGCGAAAGCTCAGAATATAAAAACTTAAGGTTCCAAATTGGAACCTTAAGTGTAATAAAAAAATAATATATTGATTTACAAATAAATTATTATATAACTGAGCTTTCGCACCTAATTTTATAGTGTTACATTCGGTAGTAGCGGTATTCTCTCAGCATTTGTCATATCTATTGACATGTATTTTTCAGTTTTTTTAAGCCCCTATTTATGGGGATTTAGAATAGTCAATAACTAGTGTCAAGTACCATGGAGTATTTTATTACTATGCCCTACTTACAGTTGTTTTAGAAAGCATATCGATTAAAATTAGGTGCGAAAGCTCAGTTATATAATCTCAAGCAATAAAAGGTAAAAAATATTATGCAAGAAATTACAACTACAACAAATATAGATATAAAATCAAAGATTTACACTATTAGAGATAAGCAAGTAATGTTAGATGGAGATTTAGCAGAGCTTTACGATGTAGAGACAAGAGTTTTCAATCAAGCAGTTAAAAGAAATACTAAAAGGTTCCCAGAAAGTTTTAGATTTCAATTAACAAAAGAAGAATATGAAAACTTGAAATCACAAATTGTGACCTCAAGTTTATCTGAACATGGTGGAAGAAGATATATTCCTTATGTGTTTACAGAACAAGGCGTATCTATGCTAAGTGCTGTTTTAAACAGTAGAACAGCTATAGAAGTGAGTATAAAAATTATCAATAGCTTTGTAGCTATGAGACAGTTTATATCTCAAAACGCTTTAATATTTCAAAAAGTTGAAAATCTAGAACTAAAACTTTTAAAACATGATGAAAAATTTGATAAAGTATTTGAAGCCTTAGAAAACAAAAATCCTACACAATCTCAAGGTATATTTTACAACGGACAAATATTTGATGCCCATAATTTTGTATCAGATTTAATAAGAAAAGCTAAAAACAGCATTGTACTCATTGATAATTATGTTGATGATTCAACTCTGCTTTTATTTAGTAAAAATCAAAATATTGATGTTACTATTTATACAGATACATTCACTAAAGCACTAAAATTAGATTTAGAAAAATACAATAAGCAGTACAAAGATATATCTATAGAGACAAATAAAAAATTTCACGATAGATTTTTAATTATTGATAATAAAGATGTATATCATATAGGTGCAAGTTTAAAAGATTTAGGTAAAAAGACTTTTGCTTTTAGTAAATTAGAGGACTTAGCGGAGCATTTATTAGAGAATATCTAAAAGCCACGCTTCTTGGTTAGCTTTAAGTGGTGCTGATATATTACAAATTAAAGAGCCACTTGGACATAAAAAACTTGATATGACTTTGAGGTATGCACATTTAATCCCTAGCAAGAGACATGATTTAATTAGAGATGTTTTTTGTGCTTAAATAAAAATATTGCTTTTTTTATGTATTATATTAAACTTCAAAGGAACAAGTATTGCTACTTGAAAAAAATTAACACCAAGGTATATTAATTGATATATTTAGATAAAGGATGTTATGAAACATTCAAAAATAACACAGGTTACTTAGAGCACTTTAATGTAGTTTTTTCTGAATTTCAGAAAAATAAATCGAAAATCTGCACACAACATCGGTCACAGGTAAGGAAATATTGCGATGGTTTTCAAGAAGATATGAGAAAAATAACAGAATCTGGAACATATAAAGATAAAAAGGCGCTTCAAAGTATGTTATACCCTCTATTTGTTAAAAAACTTTGTAAGAAATCTGAAAGTTACACATGTTTAGAAGGTACAGAATTTTTTCTAGCATTATTACCAGACTGGAGAGAAAAATTAAAAACACCTCGTAGAGTCTGTTATGATTCTGATGAGCACACTCATCGATATAATGCTCTTGAGATATATTTAAATAAGAAAAACCCATGCAAAAAAATATAAAAGAAATAGAGAGTTGTATACCAGTAAATGATGACAGATTATCTATTTTTGATGACTCTAATGAGCCAATTTTAAACACAATAAATAATATTTTAAAAAGTAATGCAAATAAAGAAAATATTACCTCAGATATATTAAAAGCTCTAGAGGGCTACTATACTGGACCATCAGTATCAGAACAAATTAGACAAATGCGTATTGCTTTTGAAAATATTATAGAACTACCTTTCCACTGTAACAATAATGTTCTTTATGATTTTGATAATGAATTATTAGAAGAGTTGTCTTATTGCCTTAAAAGTAGCAAAAAAGGTGGTAAAGGATATTTTGAAAATTTTAAACAATTTGAAAGATTTTTAGGAGTTTCACAAGGCTCACTTCATCAAGTTTTGTTTGATAAAACTTATAATTTTAAAAAAGTTAATACTAAGTCATATTATAAATTAATAAGATTTTTAAGTAATTATAAAAATGTTGAAGAATTAAATAATGATTTACTAATAGCCTCAGAACAATGGAATAAAAAGAAATCTAAAGAGCCACTTGCAGATTCCCGCAAACAACCAATAATTTAAGCTAATTTAAATTT